>QIJH01000018.1 GCA_003232725.1 Chromatiaceae bacterium
TTTTTAGAGAGTTATGAAGGTTGCCACGCAATCAACGGCATCCTCTCAGTTCGCACTTTAAACAGCCCTGAAATTCCATAGATGGAGTTTCAGGGTTGTCTTAATATTTAATTAGTTATTATGAGACTTTTGCACGAGTCTATTTTTCGCTCCAGCTGCGTTATAAATGACCTCAAAACAGTCATTTACTGCGTGTAAACTTCGGTTTTTCGATCATTGATGCCTTGCTGGAACGAAAACCAGTTCTCGTGCAAAGGTACTCTTAGTACAGTATCAATTTATTTAGTATTAAATAAAGGAACTTCAAGAAGGAATTTATAGTAATGTCGATATTTAGACGTATATTATTAATCTGCATTATGTTGTCAGCGGCCAGCATGGCGAACGCAACGGCGATACAAGTCTGCTCCGGATCTATTTCAAGCGCCCCGGGTGCTCCAGGGATGACAAGCAATTGCTCATTAGGTGCACTATCATTACAGGCAAATTCACAGTACACCGCTGATCTGTTAATAACGCCGAGCAACGGCAGTATAGGTCCTCATGTATGGAATATGTCGATTTTTGATGCTGGAACTAATTCGGTGCTGGGATTTCAACTGGATCAGTGGGTAGGCGATTCCCCCGTCACTTTGAGTCTGCCATTTACTACTTTAACTGATACCACCACCATCAACGCTCTAATTGCCGGGTGGAATTTTGCAAGTGGCTCAGCCCAATACAGTTTAATTGTTACAGCCGTGCCTGAAGCCTCCGTCTGGATTATGATGCTAGGTGGTGCAGGCCTGATCAGTTTAATGCTGCGCAATCGCAAAACAAAAGACGCCAGGTTATTCGCTTCCTGATTTGTTTAAGCTCTCCCTGACGGAAGATGTTTGTAGTATTGCAAATTTAAGATGGGAGCTGACATGGTTGAAAGCCATCTGCTAATTATTTCGGTATTGAAGCGCATTCTCAACCCCTTAGTAATTGTGAGTACTCTGCTCATAGTGCTAGTGGGTTTTGGGAAACCGATTGATACTGACTATATCTTGCTTCTCATATTGGTATTCCTGGTCACTTCTCTGGTTTATGCAGAGGCAGGCATCAACCACTGCTGGCAAAGGTCGGGCCTGGTATTACATTTTCGCGATATTTTGATGGGATGGGGATTGATTATTAGCATCATCCTGTTCTTTGCCTATATCACCGAATTGGCACCCTATTATGACCGTAGCATTATTTTAACCTGGTTTATTATCACGCCCGTTGTTATTTATGGCTCGCATGTAGCCACCCGTTATATTTTGTGTAGTTATTACATGAGGCGTGGTATCAGTGAATCCTGTGCGATCGTCGGTTTATCCGATCTTGGTGTTAAGCTGGTTCAACGGTTACAGAATAGCCCCTTCGTCGGCATCACAGTACACGGGTTTTTTGATGATCGCTGTTCACAGCGCCTAATTGAAGCGCCGGATGGGACTAAAATTCTCGGTTCATTATGTGATGTTGTTGATTATGTACGCAAGAATAATATAAAATCTATATATATTACGCTACCAATGGTCTCTCATCCTCGCATCATGAAGTTGTTCGATGAGTTGCGGGATACCACCGTATCCATCTACTTTATCCCCGATATCTTTGTCTTTGATTTACTGCATGCACGCTTTGATCAGATTGCGGGTCTCCCTGTTATTTCCGTACGTGATACGCCGATGACAGGTGTCAATCCATTTAATAAACGAGTAATGGATATAGTATTTTCATTGACTTTCCTGATCGTATTACTTCCACTACTGTTGCTTATCGCGTTCTGCATTAAACTGACTTCACCTGGCCCCGTGCTATTCAAACAACGCCGCTATGGGCTTCATGGAGAAGAGATTTTGGTCTACAAATTTCGTAGCATGACGGTGTGTGAGGATGGGGACATTATCCAGCAAGCTCAAAAAAATGATTGTCGTATCACACCGTTTGGTGTATTTCTACGACGTACTTCACTCGATGAGTTACCACAGTTGCTCAATGTTATCGCAGGTAATATGAGCCTTGTTGGGCCGCGGCCTCACGCAGTGGCGCATAACGAGTTATACCGTAAATTGATATCAGGCTACATGATTCGCCACAAAGTTAAGCCTGGCATTACCGGTTGGGCACAAATTCATGGTCTGCGTGGTGAAACTGAAACGGTAGAAAAAATGCATTCACGTATTGAGTTCGATATTGACTATATTCGCAATTGGTCTATATACATGGACTTTATTATTATATTACGTACTGCTTTGGTTGTTGTACGTAACAAAAACGCTTACTAAACCTAGAAAACATTCCATTATGCTTGCTAAACAGACCCAAAAAAAATCATGTTCTGCTGTTATCAAACACACGGTCATTGTTGTATTAGCACTATTGACAACAGCCTGTGATCAGCATGACGATAATAACAATGTCAGTCAGGTTGTCGCTCAAATTAATGGCACCGAAATCACGGTGCACCAACTCAATGCTGAGCTAGGGCGTCTTAATGCCCCCGCGACTACAGACCTTCAGGTGGCCGACGCTATTAGCATTAGTGTGCTGAATGATTTGGTAAATCAGCAATTATTAGTGGCTCAAGCAAAAGAAAATAAGATGGAACGCGACCCTGATGTGGTACAGGCCCTGGAACAGTCCAAGCGCCAGATACTCGCTCAGGCTTATATTCAACAACTATTAGGCACTGTGCAAATGCCCGATGATAAAGCAGTAGCTGATTATTATAATAAATACCCTGCACTATTCAAAAATCGCAAGATATACACCATGCGTCTGCTGGCGTTATCTAAGCATACGTTGCAACCTGAGTTGATTGAGGCCCTGGGAGGGTTCGCCACATTGGCCGAGGCTGAGGATTATTTAAAACATCACAACATCGTCTACCAGCAAAAAATGGTTACCAGCGCGGCGGAAGACCTGCCGATAGAGGCGGTGACAAAAATGGTGGATGCAGCTGAAGGCCAACTGTTCATGCAAGACATGCCGACCCGGATCTCGGTATATGATATCGTTAATGCCATTGATCAACCTGTCACACTGGAACAATCCAGACCGCTTATTAATCGATTTTTGATCAGTCAGTCCAACGAAAAACGTGTGCTTGAGCAAGTCGAGCGCCTGCGCAAGACGACAAAAATTAAATATATGGGGAAATTTTCCGGGTTGAACCAGGCTGCCGTTACCGAAACAGCCATTGCGGAGAACCCTGCTAATGACGAGGCAGAAGGTATTGATAGTGAATCATCATCGCAAAGTATAGAACGTGGTTTGTCTGGGCTGAAGTGACTTGATAAGACGTATTTATATAGATATGTTTGTGAGGTGTTTTATCGATATAGCCTGGGGCAACTTGAGAAAATTGCTGTCAGTTCACAAACGATGATGCACTCTGTTCTAAGTATCCCTGTTTTCCTGTTGGGCTTAGTTGTTGCAATGAACTTGGCACAGGCTGCCGACTATCACCTGGGTGTCGGTGATGTGGTTAAAATTGTAGTCTATGATAATGAAGACCTCACTACAGAAGATCGCATCACTGGCAGCGGCACGATTTCTTTGCCACTTTTGGGTGAGATAACCATAGGCGGATTCACTAAAAGTGAGGTAGAAAAGCAAATCGCTGATCTGCTGAGCAGTGGGAAGTTCATCAAAAAACCGCAGGTCAACGTGCGCATCCTGCAGTACCGTGAACCCAAAGTGTCGGTACTTGGACAAGTTAACCAGCCTGGTCGTTATCCGGTTGAGCCGTTCAAAACGGTGCTCGATATCCTGGCTGAGGCCGGTGGGCTAAACCCTCAGGCAAAGGATCAGATAATTGTATTACGCCGCGAAGGTGAAAAAATCATCAAATTTGTACTTGATCTTCGCACCACGATTAATGATGGTAATCTTGGTGATGCCCTTACCATACAGAGTGGTGACATCATCAGCGTACCCAAAGCCGATCAGTTCTACGTCTATGGCGCGGTGCAACAGCCCGGCGTGTTTCGTCTGGAGCGCAACATGACGGCCCTCCAGGCACTCGCTGTAGCCGGTGGCCTTTCGATGCGTGGAACAGATAACGGACTGGTGGTCAGACGCTTTGATACTGCCAGTAACGCCGTTATCAAGCTACCCATCAGCACCATGGATACATTGCAAGCCAACGATGTGCTAGTGGTCAAAGAAAGTCTGTTCTAAGGTCAGAATGCTAACTATTCAGCAAGGTATGAACGTATGGATCTGATGCAACTCCTGAGTATATTACGTGCCAGAATCTGGCTGATCCTGTTAATATTTATTGCCACGGTGGCCACCACTACCGTGGTCAGTTTTGTGCTGCCAAAACAGTATACGGCTCAGACTGATTTGATCGTTGACGCCAAATCAGTGGATCCGGTTAGCGGCGCTACTTTGCCCGTGCAGATGATGAGCAGCTATCTCGCTACTCAAATAGATGTCATCACCAGCCATACCGTTGCACTCAAAGTAGTCGATCAGCTCAAGCTGGACACCATTCCCAGTGCGGTGGAACAATTTCATGATGCCACCGATGGCAAGGGCAACCCACGCGACTGGCTGGCGGGTGTGTTACTCAAAAGTCTCGCGGTGATTCCCGGTCGAAACAGTAGCGTTCTGGCGATCACCTTCACCGGTGCTGACCCTGAGTTTGCTGCTCTGGTTGTCAATACATTTGCTCAAGCTTATATCAATACAACGCTTGAACTTCTCATCGAGCCGGCTAAAAACACTTCTCGCTGGTTTGACCAACAGCTGCAAACAGCGCGTACCAATCTCACCCAGGCACAAGAGACCCTCTCACGTTACCAGAGCGAAAATAGCATCGTGACGACCAACGATCGACTCGATACCGAAAATGCCCGCCTCAATGACCTTGTCAGGCAGATGGTGGTCGCCCAGGGACAGAGCATGACCGATCAATCGCGTATTGAAGGTAAGAGGCCTGAGGACTTGCCAGAGGTAATCAACAATCAAATGGTTCAACGGATCAAGTCTGAGATAGGTCAGCAGGAAGCCAAAATCAGCGAGCTGTCAGCCAGGCTGGGTGAAAATAATCCCAATTACATACAAGCCAAAGAAGAGTTACGCTTGCTTAAGGTGCGCCTTGCCACAGAAATGACGACGGTACTCGATAGTTTTCGCACCAACGCTGCCGCATCCCGGCAACATGAAAAAGCCATGCGCGTCGCTGTGGAGCAGCAAAAATTCCGCATCCTGGCACTCAAAAACCAGAGTGACAGCATTACCGTGCTTGCGAGTGAAGTAGAGAGTGTGCAACATGCCTATGATTATGCTTTACAGCGTTTTAGCTTATCCCGCATGCAAAGTCAGGTGGGGCAGACCAATATCGTCGTACTCAACGCTGCACGCCCTGAATACACACCATCTGCGCCCAAAATATTCAGGAGTATCATTCTGTCCATATTCTTGGGCACCCTGCTGGCAATAGGTATGGCGTTATTCGTTGAAATGTTGAATCGTGTCGTGCGTTCTCCCGCCAATATCGTGCAGGAGTTTGATATGCCGGTACTCGGCGTGTTGAGTAAGCAAAAATACCTCACCGCCAATGTCAATTCAGCATTACCTGAGTAAATTAAAGAGAACAGCATGGTGAACACCAGTCAGCATCCCATTATTCATGAGCGTCGATTAGGTGCCATTATGATCGAACTCAAGCTGCTTAGCAGCGAGAAAATCGAGGTTATCCTGCGCACCCAAAGTGAACTCGATCTGCCTTTTGGTGCCATTGCCGTGCACCTCGGTCTGCTTACTGACGAGCAACTTCAACAGGCGTTGTTTAGCCAGTTCGGCTATCCCTATCTAGCAAAGGGAACGGGCGATTTCAGCCCTCATCTGATAGCGGCCTACGAACCTGGCAGTTCGCAGGTCGAAACGCTACGTACCATTCGCGGTGAACTTCTGCTGCGATGGTTCACACCCAACCAGCGCACCCTGACTGTGGTCAGCCCCGATAATGGCGATGGACGTAGCTATATCAGCGCTAATTTAGGCGTGGTATTTTCTCAACTGGGTGAAAATACCCTGTTGATTGATGCTAATCTGCGAGCTCCGCGTCTACATGAACTCTTCAACCTTGATAATCGAGTGGGGCTTTCCAGTGTGCTCGCCGGTATGATGCAGGGTGATGCTATTCAGCATGTGCCGCAGCTTAAAAACCTATCAGTACTCGTTGCTGGTCAGCCGCCACCCAATCCTGTTGAATTGCTTGCTGGATCCGTTTGTACTGAACTGCTACAGCGGCTGTCGACCGAATACAAAATCATTCTCATCGATACCCCAGCGGGCCTCGCATTCAGCGAAACCGTTATGCTCACTGCGCGCGCGGGTGGTGCACTAACCATCGCGCGTAAACACCACACTCGTCTCAATGATTTTCGTCAGTTGACTGAAACCATTCGAGGTGTAGGTGCTGAGGTCGTCGGCAATGTGCTCAACGAAATTTGAATGGCTAATCGCATCGGATAAAAAACATGACCATTATTTTTCTCTGTCAATAGTATAGTCTCATGCATACCAACGTCTCATGCCAAACACCGCGTACTCTGTTCGCCATCTGGTGGCCGATATTAGCAGGGCTGCTGATCCTCTATGTGCCAACTTATATTCACCTCGCCAACACTTTGTGGCAACAGTCTGAAAACGCTCATGGACCGATTGTACTGATTGCAGCACTGTGGCTTATCAGCCGCCGCTGGCGTGTTGCGCTCAAGTTAAAGCCAAAACAAGGTGGCAGCGTATTGCCAGGATTATTGCTGCTCGCTTTTGGTCTGACGCTATACGTACTTGGCCGTTCGCAAGATATCATTCTATTCGAAGTTGGTTCGAAAATTCCGATATTGCTGGCTTGTATTTGGTTACTCAGTGGTTGGCAAACCGTCAAAGCGTTGTGGTTCCCAGTCATGTTTCTCATTTTTTTGGTGCCGTTGCCTGGTTTTATAGTGGACGCACTCACGACACCGCTTAAGTTTTATGTCTCTAATGCTGTCGAGTATCTGCTCTACGCGGTAGGTTACCCTATTGGCCGCAGTGGTGTAGTCCTCACAATGGGTCCTTATCAGCTGCTGGTCACTGATGCCTGCTCCGGCCTCAATTCTATGTTTTCACTCAGTGCCCTGGGGCTGCTTTATACCTATTTACGCGGTCACAGAGGTTGGTTGCATAATGTCCTGTTGCTCATCTGTATTCTGCCTATCGCCTTTGTAGCCAATATTTTTCGGGTCACCGCACTCGTGCTAATCACTTATTATGCTGGTGATGCAGCGGGACAGGGATTCATGCACGACTTTGCAGCCATCACTGAGTTCTTCATCGCTATGCTTGTGTTGTTTGCTATCGACTATCTGATAGATCACATTACCCGTTGGTGGCGCCATGTTCGCACTTAACCGCCGAGCGTTGATCATTGGTCTGGCCATGTTGTTATCAATGGTGCTTGCCGCGGCCATGAAGCCCACTCTCATGCTTGCTGATAGCAAGGCTAAGATCGACCTGGCAACGATGATTCCCAAGCAGTTTGGCAATTGGAAAATTGACGATAAAATTATACCCATTCAAGTTGACCCACAACAACTGGCACAACTGGATCGTATCTATAATCAGACATTGGCACGTACATTCATCAACCAGAAAGGAGACCGTGTAATGCTTTCAATTGCTTATGGTGGTGATCAGAGCGATTCGATGCAAGTACATAAACCTGAAGTTTGTTATACAAGTCAAGGCTTTCAGATGCTAACGCTAGTGCCCGGTGTGTTCGATACAGGTTTCGGAAACATTCCAGTGAAGCGATTGTTAGCAGTAAAAGGAACCAGAATTGAGCCTATTATCTATTGGATGACGATAGGAGAGACCATCACCAATAGCAGCTTTGAATGGAAACTGGCACAAATACAATATGGGCTGACAGGGAAAATTCCAGACGGAATGATTTTTCGAGTTTCAAGCCTGGGCGATCAATCAACCGCCTATGCTATACAGGAAGATTTTATCAGAGTGTTATTAAAGGTACTCTCACCTGATAACAGAAAACGCCTGATCGGCAGTACAACGCCACCACTAATGGAATAAACAGCCTGGTAATGCGATTCTTTTACAGTGTAATTCTAATGGTGGGTTTCTGTGTGGAAAGTATTGCTTTTGCTCAAGTTGATTTTTTGCGTGGCGGTATGGTCATGGCTCAAGATTTCGATGGACGGTATACATTAAACAGTGTAACTAAAGATAACCTGCAATGGCTGCCAGACCCAGCGGGTAGCGGAAAAATTGTTTTGTTTGCACGTATCCGCGATAGCGATGGAAATTCAGCAGGTGCGAAACGAACAGAAATTTCACCAACTCATGAATATATTCAAAAAGGAATTCGTTGGTATGCCTTTAGCTTTTACTTGCCGGATAACTGGCAATTTCACCCTTATGATACGGTCGTTGCTCAGCTGCATACCAGTCAAAAAACAGCATTAGTGCCTCCACCGCTGGTATCTGGTATTTGCCATATTAGACCGTAACCTTATTCTTGGTCGGCATCGCCCCATTGATGTGTCACTGCCTGTCAGCCGCATTAATATGACCACCGAAAACACGGTGATATCCACTGTTGCGACAGGCAAATGGCATTGTCTTGTGATACGTGCAGACTGGTCAACGGTAATTAATAAAGGTTCATTGGACGTTTGGTTAAATGGACGCAACGTGTTTCGGGAGCGAGGTCAACTCAATTCATTTGAGAGCTGGTTAGGGAACTACCCTAAAGCCGGGCTGTATATGCCTGGGAAAATGGGGGTATCACAGCGAGAAATATACCTGGACTTTATTCACCTTGGCGACGCGCTATCGAACGTTGAAGAAATGTATGCCTTAACGCCTTGCATTACCGATGCTTAAATCAACAGGCATGAAAAAAATCAGCCGGTCAATGCTGAAAATTCCACACATAATATATATTTTTACAGCACTAATAACACTATCTCTTGGTGTATTGATCGGCACAGGCCAATGGCAAATCATCCTGATCCTGATAGCACTGCTGGTAATGGTAGTGCTATCCCTTATTAACATGCGCTATATCGAGGATCGAAGTGGTTCGCTGCTTGTTATGGGGTGGTGCGTTATGTTAATCACAAACTACGCACAAAAGATCAGTGGTGTGCCGCTGGGCTATGTGCTTGAAGCCGTTATCTTTGGACTTGCTTTCACATCTTTACGCAAAGTATGGCAACTTACAGCACAGGATCCAACATTACGTCTATTAATCACTTTATTGCTGATTTATTTTTCCCTTGCTCTGCTGAGTAGTGTCCTTGGGCGCTCGCATAATTTCGCGGCCCTTTGGCAGCTGCAATACAATCTAAAATGGCCGCTGATGTTCGGTTTAGGATGCCTTATCGTCTGGACTGAACATACCGATCAAATATTGCAAAAAATAGTGGCATGGTCATGGCTATTCATCGTACCTTTTGTGGCAATAGAAATTATTTCCCCTTCACTGTATACCCAGCTTTTTTTATCCAATGTGGGCGCGCATACAAATCCGTTACTGGGCATTGGTATCCGCTATCGCGGGCCATTTTCTCATTCAGGAATGCTCGCCATTACATGCGCATTGATGGCGATATGCGCAGTGGTGCAGTTGCTGCGTGGCAAAGGGCGATCATGGTTTTTTATTGCGCTAATCTACATTGCATTCGTACTTGCATCAGGTCAACGTCAGGAGATGAGCGCAATGTTGATCGCCATACTGCTTATTTGCATTATCAGTTGGCGCCATTACTGGTCTCTGTTGTTAGTTAGCATACTGTTCAGTGGCCTTTTTATCTTTAGCGGTTTCTATCTTGATGATATTCCGATGCGGAGCACGCTGGAACAGTGGGGGTTATTCAATAATTTAAGCACGCTTTCGGAACGAGCGATCTTGACCTCAAAAGGAATCGATGTGGCGTTACAATATTTCCCGCTTGGTTCGGGACTGGGGACTTACGGAGGTGCGGGCGCACTGAAATTCGATCAGAGTCTGTTTGTGGATCTTGGTTTCGGGCAATATTATTGGTTTCGAGAAGGCAAGTTCCTTGTCGATACTTATTGGCCTAGTATCGTTGCAGAAAGCGGTTTTTTTGGCGGATTACTGATACTGACTATTTATCTGGTCATCTTTATGACCCTGTTGAGGCGTGCCTGGTACGCTAAAGGGACACCCGTATTTGGTCTGGTGCTGATCGCAATCGCGGCGATGACTTTATTATTAGCAAACACACCAACTTCAGCAATCATCACTGATCCGCGCGGAGCATTTTTCTTTTGGTTGCTTATTGGTGCTGCATGGCGGGCAACCTCAGTGTCTGATACCAATATGGATATCCCGCTCAATGAGAATTCAAAAAAAATATCTCAAACACTCTCAAAAGTATTTAAACGATGAGAGTTATTGATCTGATATGGAATATTCAAGTGATATGACTATCCGGCTTCTATATCTTACACGTGAGAGCCATCCCAGCTTTAGACCTGATATCGCAACGCTATTAGTCTGCCTGCCCAGGGTATCCACATCGATTTGGTAGCACTGCAGGAGGGCAGTCAATTTGTCCACTGGCCAGCAGGAAAGGTGTTCGTACGTCAGGCTAATGGCCGTATCGGACGTATTTTTACACGGCTGCGTCTTGCCCTGGACTTGTTTACATTGTCCGGCAGACAAACCTATGATGCCATTCAGGTACGTGATCAGGTTTTGGGTGCATTGATCGGCCTCGCGGCAGCACGCTGGCGCGGAATACCTTTTTTTTACTGGATGTCTCTGCCATTTCCAGAGGCATGGCAAGAGATGGGATCGCCTCAAACGGCTACGCCAGGCTCGCAGTTACAGCGATTCGGCTGGCGTATCAGAGGTACCGTGGCTGCCTGGCTGCTTTATCGATTCATCTTACCGCAGGCTGACCATCTGTTCGTGCAGAGTGCTGCCATGCGTGAGATGCTGGTGCAGCATGGCCTGTCAGCGGCATCCATGACGCCAGTGCCAATGGGTGTAGCGATCCCGAAAGCGCTGGCGGCTATTATCCCTGCTGATGATGCGCGACTGGCAGGACGCCAGGTAATCGCCTATCTAGGGGCACTCGAACGTATCCGCCAGCCGCAGATCATGCTTGCAGCGATGGTAGCGGTGATACGCCAGAAGCCGGACGCCCTGCTGGTACTCGTGGGTGATTCTCAGGCACCGGATGAGCGCATCTGGTTGGAAGGTGAAATCCGGCGCCTGGCGCTAACTGACCATGTGATCATCACCGGTTGGTTACCACAGGATGCGGCCTGGCGCTATGTGCGTGCTGCAAGCATCGGCCTTTCGCCATTTCCACGCACACCGATTCTCGAAGTCGCCTCACCAACCAAAATCTGTGAATACCTCGCTTATGGCCTGCCGGTGATTGCCAACGACCAACCGGAACAGGCTTACCTGCTGCGAGAGACCGGCGGCGGGCTTTGTGTCCCGCTGTCGGCGGAAGGTTTTGCCGAAGGCATTCTCAAACTGCTTGCCGACCCCGTACAGGCACAAAAGATGGCTGAGGCTGGGCGTGCCGCGATTGGACGGCTACGCAGTTACGACGTACTCGGGGCGCAACTGGCCGCAAGTTACCGCCAGATACTCAAACGTCCCTGACCTCATGAACCACAAAACCAACCCCTATGGTCGCGCGTCTGTACGCGCCGGCCTCATCATTTTTATTACCGGGCGTGGCTTATCAGCCGTGCTGACTTTTGCTGCCTTTGCCATGGCTGCGCGCTTGCTCAACCTACCTGAGTACGGCATTTATGCCGCCTCACTGGCGCTGATGGAGATCGGTATCGCCTTCTCAAGTGCCGGGCTTGACTGGGTGGCTGCACGTACATTACCTGATTATCGAGTTTATGCCGGTGGACGAGCCACGGTGACGATGGTGCTTCGACTCGGTATCATACAGGCGTTCATCCTGATGGCTGTCGGCAGCCTGGTGGCCGTTAAGGCTGATTGGATTGCCGCGCTGTTACAACTGCAAGGTGCAGAAGATGCTTTCATGCTGACAGGGGTGCTGCTTGCAGTTGAGGGCATCGGGCGCTTGTCACGTGATCAGATGCTTGGCATCCTGATGCATCAAACATCCGGGCAGGTGGCGCAGCTTGTTTGTGCGCTCTGGTACGCTCGCCGCATTATTGGCGTTGGCGCTGACTTCTGATGTTACTCATGACGCCAGCGATGTGCTGTATTTTGAGATGATTGCAGCCCTCAGTGCCGCCTTCGTCGGCATCATATTACTGCTGTTCGCTTTATGGCGTTTATGGTCGCTCGCCCCAGGTAAACCACAGTGGCAACCACCCACAAACAGGCAATTAGGACGACTGGCACTGCACAGCTACGCCAGCTATATGTTGGCACTTGCTTACGGGCCACACGTGCTCACCATACTGATTGCACGCTTGCTCGGTGTCGACGCAGTCGCTATTTTTGGTTTTGCGCGCGGTTTTGCTGACCAGGTGCGGCGTTATCTGCCAACCGACTTGCTACAGAGTGTTATCCGGCCGGCACTAATCGCCTACTACAGCGCCTCCAATGACTTCAACGGTTTAATGTTACGCCTTGGACTTTGGCTGAAGACCTCCTTGATCATTTTGTTACCATTGCTTGCCTTTTTTTCTGTCTTTGGAGAACTGGGTGCGACAGCACTGGGAGGCGAACCCTTTCATGCAGCCTGGCCAGTGCTTGTGCTGCTCTTGTGCGTGGCAGGCTTGATGTCCTGGCGCCGTGTTGTTGAACTTGCCAGCTACTCGGTGATGGCATCTGACATCTGTGTACGGGCTGGCGTGGTGTTGGTATTAATGCTGCCTATCATCGTAGTCGTTCTCGTTCTTACTGATAGCTTATTGTTAACCGTTGCGCTAGTGATGGTAGCAGAGGCTATTTTTTGCTTGCGTGTACTGCATATGTTGCGCTACCGAGGTTTTTTTTATACGTTACCGAAAGGAGGATTCATGCGTCTATTATTTACTTTAATTCTGTCCATTGCATTACTCTGCCTTATACGCGATCTATTCGCACCACAACTGATGGCAGCTGTAACTTCTACACTGATGGTGTCGCTTCTCATCATGCGCATCATGCACCCGCTCAGTGCGGATGAAGATGCGTTGGTGATCAGCTGGAGTCCGCGGTTGGCACGACTTATAGGTTGCCGCCCTGGAGCAGTACAATGATCGTCCTGCGTATCTATCGTGTAGCACATTGGCTGCATTGTCGTCGGGTGCCATTCATTCCCTGGCTGCTGAAATCTTTTAATCGCATAGTGTTTGCTGTAGTGCTGCCCCCTTCTGCACAGATAGGTAAAGAGGTGCTGTTGAGTTACGAGGGGCTAGGCACGGTGATTCATCGCCGCGCAGTCATTGGCGACGGTGCCATTATCGGCACGGGTGTGACGATTGGGGGGCGCTCTGGAAGCAAAAATGTGCCGGTAATCGGCACCGGTGTGCTTATTGGTAGCGGCGCAAAAATACTGGGTGATATCAGTATTGGAGCATATGCTTCGATTGGTGCCAATGCAGTGGTATTGCATGATGTGCCTGAATATGCGGTTGCAGTCGGCATACCGGCTCGGATTGTGCGCACCAATCAGCCGCAAAATATTCCTGATTACAAGGCGTTTCTGGAGGGCCGATGAGATATTTTCCATCTGCAAAAGTGGTGATGGTGGGTACTTCTCTTGACGCACCGGGCGGGATGACCTCGGTGGTTAAACTCTACCGCGACGCTGGCTTGTTTGAAACGTGGAATATTTGTTACCTGAATTCTTATGAACGCCCGGGATTGGCCACACAGTTGCGGGTGGTGACACGTGCGCTAGCGAGTTTTCTACGATTATTGATTGCAGGCAAGGTCGTCTTACTGCATGTACACAGTGCATCCCGTGGAAGCTTTTGGCGCAAATCGATTTTCTGTGCGCTTGCCAAATCTTTTGGTGTGCCTTATATATTCCATTTACACAGTGGCGAATTTCCGCTATTCGTTCGCGATGAGTGCGGCCCTTTAGCACGTTGGTGGGTTAACCGCACCTTACACAGTGCTTGCTGTGTCATTGCGCTGACTTCAAGTTGGCGCGACGCACTAAAAATGCTTGCACCAAAATCAAAGATCGTGGTGCTGGGCAATCCAGTAGTGATATCGGATACCCTTCCTGTGAGGAGTAAAAAGTCGTTAAATATCCTTTTTCTGGGACGCTTACGTGAAAAAAAAGGTGTTTTTGACCTGGTTAAAGCTATTCCGCATGTACTGGAGCGTGTGCCCGAAGCCCGCTTCACTATTGCAGGTGATGGTGATCTGAAACGGGTGGCACAACAGGCACAGGCACTCGGTGTCAGTCATGCAGTGCATCTGCCTGGATGGGTGGAAGGTCCGGTTAAGGACACCCTGCTAGCTGCGACAGATGTGCTGGTACTGCCGTCGTACTTTGAGGGTTTACCGATGTGCATCCTTGAAGCGATGGCAATGGGTGTGCCTGTGGTATCTACAAAGGTTGGTGGTATTCCCGAAGTGCTTGAAAACGGGGCGTGTGGTGCCTTGATTGATCCAGGAGATGTCGTCGCGCTGGCCTCTGCGATTACCACGTTTCTACTTGACCAGGAAGCCACTAAACGTATTTGTACTCGCGCATTCATGCGAGTGAATGAGGTTTACTCATCACCAGTCATTCTTGCTGCACTGACTGCTCTATATCACCGCACAATAAGCATTCGGGGTGTAGCAGGTGATGAGCACTCGTTGTGATCTCTTAACTGCCTGGGTATATATGAGCAAAACGATAAAACTTATCTATAATGAGGTTTAATGATGACATCAAAAATTCTTGCGGTGGCCTCTGGTGGTGGTCATTGGGTACAACTATTACGCCTGCGTCCCGCTTTTGAGGGACATGATGTGGTTTATGTCACTGTTCAGAAAAATTATGCCACACAGGTCTCAGGCAATCGCTTTTACACCATTACCGATGCGACACGCTGGAACCGTTGGCATTTGTTAAAGATGATCGTACAGGTCGCCTGGATTGTGTTGAAAGAACGTCCTGACATCGTCATATCAACAGGCGCGGCACCAGGCGTGGTCGCACTCCGTCTGGGAAAATGGCTGGGCGCAAGAACAATTTGGTTGGATAGCATTGCCAATGTAGAAGTGATGTCGATGTCGGGTGAGCGAGTGCAGCAAGCTGCTGACCTCTGGCTCACCCAATGGGAACATCTGGGCAAAGAAGAAGGCCCGCAATTTCGAGGGAGTGTGATGTGATATTTACAACTGTTGGTTCTCAGATGCCCTTTGATCGATTAATCACTGCTGTAGATACATGGGCGGCAGGTGCTCGTCGAGGAGATGTCTTAGCACAGATAGGAACTTCAACACTCAAACCAAGAAATATCAAATATATGGCATCATTGCTGCCAGTCCAGTTTGTAGAGCAAGTCGTAAAATGTGAGTTGGTAATTACACACGCGGGTATGGGGTCAATCTTGACGGCACTGGAATATGGTAAGCCTCTGGTCTTACTTGCACGCAGGGGTGGAAACGAGAAACGACCACCAAATTGCTACAGCGAAATGGTTGGGGTCACGCGCTGGAATTTTCGTGGCGTCATCGGAAGATGACATAGGAAGGTGTATTGATGCAGGATTGACCAGTGAGACACTGCCCGGAACAATCGATCAATCGGCATCTCCGTTATTACTCGAATCTATCGCACGGTTTATTGACAATCGTACTTGATATTTCATTGAGTTTTCAAGATTTTATAGCTGTTTTAACATCATCATTGGCATACCACTACTGACATGAAGTAGCGGGTTTAGTGGCGTTATGGATATGATAAATAATCAATTTAAAATGTATTATGAATAATCTGTTGCCTTGTTGCGCCCGTTGTTTTTATGTCGCTGATATTTCAGCATACATCGAAGGCAGCGGAGTCTGTAAGCGCTGATCTGTCCATTGACCGAGTTTATGATAATAATCTTTTTCGACTGGCAGACAGCGCTGATTCGCAAGCTATCATTGGAAGCGACCAGACTAACGATGTCATTAACCGCCTCTCTGCGCAACTCAATCTGGAGTTGCCGCTGGGTCTGCAAAAGGTGAGAGGGCATGCCGCTGTTGTCGCCAACCGCTTTGAGCGTAACAAACAACTGGATTATGACGGCCTGGATTTAATGTTGGGATGGGATGGGAAAGTGGGCAAGATATGGAAAGGCAATATCCAATGGAACCGTAAACAGACTCTGGCCAATTTTTCAAACTTTCAGGGTAGCGAGAAAAACATCCTGACTCATAATAATATGACGGTGGGCTTACGTCGTGAGATCAGTGCACGGTGGTTAATGTGGAGTGATTGGGAACAATCTTCCTATTCACGCAGCCTGGTTAGCCAGCAACGCAATGACAGGCGCACAAATAATATACGCTTGGGTATTACGGGACGCTCTTCAGCTGGCAGTGAGCTGAATATTTTCACTTCATCACGCACGGTCGATTTTGTTAATTTAAATTGGTTCCCCGGCGCCTTGCAGGACGACGAACTGCGCGAGGACGGGCTGAACCTTAAGCTTAAATGGAAAATAACCAGTAATACAACAGTGGATGGTGGGGTTGGCATTGAGCGTGTAATGAACCCCAATCTGTCACAAAATGATTTCAGTGGAAGTGCTTATGACATTGCGCTGGTCTGGGATGATAACGGGGTATTGAATTGGCAGGCTGAAAGCTGGCGTAACATTGATACGATAACAAGTGCTTATGGCAGTTATGTCATTCGTAAGGGCGGGCGTCTAAGCATACAATGGTCGATACGAACAACGTTACTGTTAATAACAAAAATGTCAATCGAAAGGCTGAATTATGATGACAGGAGTACCACCAGTCGTGAGGATGTACTCCATGACAGGTCGATATCACTGTTATACAAACCGCTGCATAATACGGACATTAATTTGACATATGTCGAAAGTAACCGCGACTCTACTGCCCTGTTTGGTGATTTTCGTAGTCACTTGGTTCAGCTAGGAATAAGCATTCACTGGGAGTAAGAGATTCAAGGTAAGATGTAGATTTATGTTTCAGGAACATTTCCTTTAGGTACGTGCAATCAACGCGCCCAATCGCTATGAGTATATATAGTTGTGACTTAATCAAGTCCTTCCTTAAATAAGTTTTTTGACATAATGATATTTTAATAAGATAAAGTCTGGAGTAGTAATGACAATGAGGGATCACTATAAAGATATAACACTTGCCATCTCGGCGGTGCATAATCAAGTAATTAACCAATGTATCAATTGCTGGTTGTATGTTTTAGTTGTCGTTATTATGTTATCAATGACATATCTATCCATTTTTCTAATAGATCTGAATACCTATCACTGGGTTTATAGGGCACCTCTATTAATTCTGGGCGTAGCAGATTGAATTCAAAATTCGTTACATCAAGGCGTCAATAGCAGGCAATAGCGGGACTATTGCCAAAATTGACAACGCTGATGTAGCGGATTTGGAATTTAAGCTGCGCGTTCATGGATTAATAGAGGTGCCCTATAGTGAAGATGGGGTTATTGAAAACTTAACCGCTGGCTTCTTTCTATTTGCTGCTGCCATTTTCGGTCTTAGTTTTATACGTTACCGCCGCATATTCTATATTGTTTTTGCGCTAGTTTTTTTTATTGCTTTTGGAGAAGAAATCAGCTGGGGACAGCGAATTTTAGGTTTTAGCACGCCGACATCTTTAGCAAGCATAAATGTTCAGGGTGAATTGAATCTACATAATATTGAGCTGTTCAATTCTTATGCTGTTGGAGGAGGCTCAAAAACTGGCTTAGATAAGATTCTTTCAATTGCATTTTTATATAAAATATTTTGGTTGGTTTACGGTATCATTATCCCCTTATTGTTTTTATGCTCAGACCGAATAAGAAATTTAACCACAACATGGGGCATAGCCGTGCCACCGATTGTTATCGGGGGGGGGTTAATCAATTGGGCAATAATGAAATTATCAATGCAATATGCACAAACTGCATTTTCTATTTATCCGGATGACATCCATCAGCTTGGCCAAGGGTATTATCTTATAGAGATATATGAGTTTTCTTCATCCTTTATCTTTTTGTGTATCAGCATTTATTTTTTTCGGCAAGGCGTACCGATAGCACAAAAAACAGGATAACCATATAAAATATAAGGGTGGCAGTTAAAGGAGGGTTGGGATACTGCCTACTGACTCAAAGTGATCAGTGTGGAAATCTAAGCCCGATTACCTTGATGTGATGCGCCTTCAAAGTCTGGGTGTTTGCTTTGCTGTGGTCTGGGTATAATGGTGTTTATTGAATAGTTGTCCTGGTTATTTGACGGAGAGGAGAAACGCTTATTATGGTTAGTCTTGAGACGCCGCTGTGTGAATTTGGAAAGTCCGCAATCGATTTTGATCTGCCGGGCGTTGATGGTAAGCGTTGGTCGCTTGCGGACTGTCAGGGTGAGAAGGGGCTGTTGGTGATGTTTATCTGTAATCACTGCCCTTATGTGATTGCGATTCGTGAGCGGATTGTGCGTGATGCACGTGAATTGCAAGCGCTCGGGGTGAATTTTGTGGCGATAATGTCTAATGATCCGTCTGATTATCCAGAAGATTCATTTGAGAATATGCAAAAAGTGGCGGCTGAATTCGATTTTCCTTTCCCTTATCTATTAGATGAGACTCAGGCGGTGGCCAGGGCATATGGGGCGATCTGTACGCCGGATTTTTTTGGCTACAATGGTGATCTTGAGTTGCAGTATCGCGGTCGACTGGATGCGAGTCGCAAAGAGTGTGCGCCGCAGGATGCGAGGCGTGAGCTGTTTGAGGCGATGATGCTGGTGGCGGAGAGTGGCGAGGGGCCGCGTGAGCAGATCCCGAGCATGGGGTGTTCGATCAAGTGGGTTTCCGCATCCTAACGGGCGCTTTTGTGTGAAAATAGTCGCTGGTGGGGTGGTTTGCGCCCCAACGTGGCTGCAAAGCTGTAGTTGCCTATCTTTATCTTCTTGTTATTTATCAGTTTTTTCTTTCTTCTTTGATTGGCTATTGCCGAATCGGCGCTGGTAGGCGAAAATAGCCGGTTCTTGTTGAAGGCTGTGTCTTCCGAAACTAAGTGATTGAGCCGGTTGGTATTTGACTTTGCTTCTCAGGGGGAGAGTCGTTCCTTATCGTATTGAGGCTTGATTGATTTAAGCTTGGAACGGTCCGCAGAGTGTTAAGAAACTAGAACTATAGATAAAGGACTGGGATGCGTCACCCTCCGGTAATGCTGGGTATTGTGGGAAAGCCAGTGACTGAGCGGCGCTCGCTCGCTGTTGGGATTGCTCATCTGTTGGGTGGAGTGCAGCGTGTCTCAAGGTTTTCTCTTGATGATTATAGGAAATATGGTCGAGAGGATGGATTAAAACAGGCGCTGACAGCGGCCCACCCGTCGGCAGTCAGGCTGGATATGGTGGAGCAGCATTTAGCCCTGTTGAAACGTGGTGATGCAATATTGCGCCCCACCTACAACAGTCAGAACGATCTCTTTGAGCCGGCGGTATATGTAGCGCCGCGCCCGTTTGTGATCATTGACGGCGAGCTTGGATTTTTTACGCAGGGTGTGCGTAACAGTTTGGATTTAAGAGTTTTTTATGGCTCTGATGATGTTGTGGATGAGTGGCCGAGTGGCTTGACTGACGATGCTACGGCTTATGTGGAGACGCAACGCAAGTGGGCTGACCTGGTGGTGGAGCATTTACCGTCAGAGAGTGGAAGTGAAGGAGGGGCGTTAGTGTTAACACTGCGCCCGACTTTACCACATCTTGCGTTGCAAGAAATGATACAGGCTGCTGGTGAGCCGCATGGCATGCGACTGGAGCTGGCGCGTGACATGGGCTTGCCGGTAGACCGAGTGGTGATTGATAACGCTATTAGTAGCGAGGCTGCAGGGTACTTTAAAAAACGCTTGCTGGCAGAAATGCAGGGTGAACTTCGCTCGGAGGCGGAGAACGAGACTCAAGATTGTACTGAGTCGCTGGCATTAGCCCAGGTGTTGATAACTCTGTACCTGTTGAAAGTGGCGAGTGGTTAAACAGAATTTACAGGGCAGCGATAGCGGGTAGTGGTTTGAATGTCGTTGCTGTAACCGTTTTATTTTTGAAATAGTATAGGAGAAAGCAATGCCATCTCGTAGAGATTTAGCAAATGCCATACGTGCACTGAGCATGGACGCAGTACAAAAGGCCAAGTCTGGTCATCCAGGTGCCCCAATGGGGATGGCGGACATCGCCGAAGTGTTGTGGAATAGCCACATGAAGTACAACCCAACGAATGCCAAATGGGCAGATCGTGACCGTTTTGTACTCTCTAATGGCCATGGCTCAATGTTGATATACTCGTTGCTGCATCTATCAGGTTTTGATCTGAGCATGGATGATATTAAGAGCTTCCGTCAGTTGCACGCTAAGACTGCGGGCCACCCTGAATATGGTTATGCGGATGGTATTGAAACCACTACTGGCCCATTAGGCCAGGGCATCACCAATGCAGTTGGCATGGCGATCGCTGAGCGTACATTGGCAAGCCTGGTCACGACATTGTCGATCACCACACCTACGTCTTTATGGGCGATGGTTGTTTGATGGAAGGCCTTTCGCATGAGTCTTGTGCGATGGCAGGAACATTGGGGCTGGGTAAATTGATCGCATTCTGGGATGACAACGACATCTCGATTGATGGTCACATCGGTGACTGGATGGAGAAGGGCGTACCAGGCCGTTTTAAATCTTACGACTGGCACGTCATCCCAGATGTGGATGGGCATGATGCAGATGCTATCAGCGCAGCGATCGCAACAGCGAAATCTGTTACTGATAAACCTACCCTGATCTGTACCCGTACCGTGATTGGTTTTGGTTCGCCAAACCTGAAAGGCACACATGATTGCCACGGTGCGCCATTGGGTGATGACGAAATTGCAGCGACGCGTAAAGAGCTGGGCTGGACTGCGGCTCCTTTTGAGATTCCTTCTGATGTTTATGCAGGCTGGGATCATAAAGAGCAAGGTGCTGCTGATGAATCTTCATGGGATGCTAAATTCGAAGCCTATAAAACGGCTTTTCCTGCTGAAGCCGCTGAGTTTATTCGTCGTATGTCGGGTGAATTACCCGCTAATTTCGCTGTTGAGATGGACAAATTCATTGCTAAAACTCAGGATGAAATGCCAAACATCGCGTCACGTAAGGCATCACAAAACGCAATCGAAGCGATGGGGCCTCTGCTGCCCGAAATGTTCGGTGGTTCTGCTGATCTAACCGGTTCTAACCTGACCAACTGGTCTGGCACCGTTAAAGTAACTCCTGAAAATGCGGATGGTAACTATCTGTCATGGGGTGTGCGTGAATTTGGTATGGCACATATGATGAACGGCATGGTGTTGCACGGTGGTTTTAAAGTTTACGGTGCAACCTTCTTTATGTTTATGGAATTCATGCGTAATGCACTGCGCATGTCTTCGTTGATGAAGATTGGCACCATCTATGTTTACACGCATGATTCAGTGGGCCTGGGTGAAGATGGCCCGACCCATCAGCCAGTTGAACAGTTGGCGACGATGCGTGTGATTCCTGGCTTCCAGACATGGCGCGGTTGTGATGCGGTTGAATCGGCGGTTTCATGGAAAGTGGCCATGCTACGGGGTGATGCACCGACCGCACTGGTTTTCTCTCGTCAAACCCTGACACCTATGGCGCGTACTGCAGATCAGGTCGCGAACATTGAAAGGGGTGGTTATGTACTGAAAGATTGTGAAGGTGCACCTGACATCATCTTCATTTCTACTGGTTCTGAAGTAGGGCTAACTGTTGAAGCAGCGGCCGCGATGGACGCCAACGTACGTGTTGTCTCTATGCCTTCTACCTGTGCATTCGATACGCAAGACCAAGCCTACAAAGACTCTGTTTTGATTCCAGGTGTTAAGCGTGTTGCGATCGAAGCCGGTGTTGACCAGTCCTGGTACAAATATGTTGGTCTGGACGGCGCAACTGTTTGCATGAAGTCTTTTGGTGAATCAGCACCCGCGGTAGATCTGTTCAAAGAATTTGGTTTTACCGTAGAGAACGTTGGTAAATAATTTAATTAGGCTCGTCGTTCCATATTATTGAAGGCTACGAGCCAAATAGATTTTGTTTTAAATTTAGGAGTTAAAGAATGACGATTAAAATTGGTATTAACGGTTTTGGCCGTATCGGTCGTATGGCTTTTCG
>QIJH01000041.1 GCA_003232725.1 Chromatiaceae bacterium
GATCTTGCTAAAACTCATATTAAAAATCACCCCGTTTTCGTCACGTATCCCGTGCTCTCAACGATCATAAAAATGTTTTATTTATGACAGTCCCAACAGTCAGAAGGACCATCATTTGCCTGGTGGCAGCGCTGACAAAAACCCATGGTCAGTGGCTTCACCTTATCGGCAACGGTCATTTTCTTGACATCCCCGTGACAAAAAGCACAAACCTCAGAAACATTTTCTACCTGAAGGTCTTCGTTATCGATAACAAAACGCTTAATGTGTTTTTCATGGGTAAAATGCACAAAATCTGGAACATCATGCACTTTCTTCCATCTCGGAGACTCCTTATTCTCCCAATACTCCGTCAGTTTTTGAATGCGCGGCTTATCAGTAGCAATAACGCTATGACATCCCATACATTTACTGGTTGGAGGAATTCCCGCTACCTTGCTACGACGCGCATAGGTATGACAGTACATGCAGTTAATTTCATTAACTTCAGTATGAATGTCGTGCGGAAATTCAATTGGTTGCTCAACGTGAATACCAGAATATTCTCCTTCAGGAGGAACTGCATTCGGTACCTCAGCATTCACATTGGCAGAAAACAGCGCCATTGCAGCCATCAGCAACATAACAATAAAAGACATCTGCACGGTCTGTTTAGTCTGACGACTTCCACGACCTGCAGCCTCAATAAAACGCCCTAGTGGCAAATGTTGTAAAACCGACATTACCCCTCTCGACAACATAGTTGTTCGTTATTAATTCTAAAGAGCCGGGGATACAAAACTACGTAATTTGCTCGCAGGTGATCAGGACTGGGATCATTGACCCCATTCAATAGCACCTGCAACAAATAGACCCCCAATTGGCCCACTCCAAAACTTCTACTACTTATATGTAACAAAACAAAATGCTAAGTCACGAAGTGCGGTCAGTGTGAAACGACAATCAAAACCACAATATTTCTAATATTTATTATTATATTCAATCGCATTGCCAAGACGGCACCACGAAAGTACGAATCCTAGAACAACTTCAGCAACACTGTCAACGAAAATTTTCTTACCATTTTAGTCAAGATATCCGACTTGTTTCAGTATCGAACTCTACCCTAAAAAACATTTGTTTCACAATCTGATTAAGCACATAACATCACACTGGGTTTTCAATATCAATAAATTGATGCGATATACTAAACTGCCTAGAAAGATGCATTGAAAGCGCCTCTATTCCATAGCGCTCAGTCGCATGGTGCCCCGCGGAAAAATAATGGATCCCCATTTCACGCGCTACATGCGTTGTTTTCTCTGATACTTCGCCACTGATGTAGGCGTCAACACCCTGTGCAGCGGCCTCTTCAATATAGTGCTGAGCACCGCCACTACACCATGCAATCGTTTTTATTGGGCGCTCGCCACCAGCGATATGCAGCGGCTTTCGACCCAATTTTTCAGCTAATAATTCACTGACTTCTGCAGCTGACAGAGCTGCGGGAAACTCACCCTCCATCATCAGCTGCGGTGATGACGAACCAAACATCCCCTTAAATTCAATCCCCAATAGTGACCCCAAAAGCGCATTATTACCATAAACAGGGTGCGCATCCAACGGTAGATGATAAGCAATCAAGCTAATCTCATGCTTCAGCAACATTTGCAAACGACGTTTCTTCATCCCGCTAACGCAAGGATCTTCCCCTTGCCAGAAGTATCCATGGTGAACTAACAGTGCATCTGCACCCGCTTCAACCGCAGCGGTTACCAGCTCAAGGCTTGCTGTGACACCGCTAACGATCGACTTAATGTCACTACGCCCCTCCACCTGCAAACCATTTGGTGCGTAATCCTTAAAACGATCAATTTCCAATAAATTATTGGTGTACTGCAATATTTCACGTAGCGCTACCATCGTTATTTATACCCCGATTTTTTACATCACTAGAATTTCACTCTATGCTAGAGTAACCAAATCATGTTAGTACGGAAACTACTCCCCTATTTTGTTCAAGGCATTGTGATCGGTCTCGTCATCGGACTGATCTTCTATTTCTTTGCCATGCCCAATGCGACCCAACAACGCTCGGTGGTTGAGATCAAAGAATCTCGCAACGCGACCGTGGTTTCAACGGATGGCCCAGCCTCTTACGCCAACGCCGTCGCCATTGCTGCACCCAGCGTAGTTAACATCAACACCACCAAACTGGTCGGCAGCCGACAGCACCCCCTTTATAATGACCCAACTTTTCGTCGCTTCTTTAATGATCAGCAACGTTCACCGATGCAGCGTAAAGATAACAGTCTCGGCTCTGGCGTCATCATCAGCGAACAGGGGTACATCCTAACCAATAATCATGTGATCACCGGCGCCGATGAAATTCAGGTAGCGCTCATCGACGGTCGCCAGGCCGATGCGCTGGTAATAGGAACAGACCCTGAAACCGATGTCGCGGTACTTAAAATCTCGCTCGACAATCTACCCGCCATCACCTTCGGTCAATCCGATGTGCTTCGAGTCGGCGACGTGGTGCTCGCCATCGGCAATCCTTTTGGCGTCGGACAAACAGTCACCCAGGGCATTGTCAGTGCGACTGAACGCAGTCACCTCGGCATATCCACTTACGAAAACTTTATCCAGACCGACGCTGCGATCAATCCAGGAAACTCGGGCGGTGCACTGATTAATGCAGCGGGTGAGCTAATCGGCATTAACACCGCTATCTACACTCGCTCAGGTGGCTCACAAGGCGTTGGTTTTGCAATTCCAGCCAACACTGTGAAAATGGTAATGAAACAGATTCTTGAATATGGGCACGTCATTCGCGGCTGGCTCGGCATCGAAATCCAAACCATCTCTCCACAACTGGCCGAATCATTCGGCCTGCTGAAGGCCCACGGGATCATCATCGCTGGTGTCATGCCGCAAGGGCCAGCCGATCATGCAGGCGTTAAAACAGGCGATATTATTTTACAAATCAACGGCGAGGCAATTGTTGACGGCACAGCAGCGCTCAACCTGATTGCCCAGACAGCCCCCGGCAGTGAGCTCCACATGAGTGGTATTCGTCAGGGCAAACCATTTTCGATCACCGCTCACACCAGCAATAGACCGATCCCGCAAAGTCATACTATTCAGCAATAAAAGCAGCGGAAGCCTGTCAAGCTTCCAATGCCACTCGTACTTCCCCGCACTAAAAACAGTGGTGAAAATGAAACGTCAACAGACCCTAATGAAAATAGCGCTTAACCATAAGTTTTAGGTAACTACTCAGCGAGTAGTCAAAATTAACAGTGGCTGCTCAGATCGCCCATGAAATCTGCCAGTTTCTTTATGCCCTCGGGTGCAAGGCGGCGAAAAATGTGAGTTTACACGTGTAAATGAGCATTTTTTAACGCTGAAATGGTGGATTTCATGGGTTAGCTGAGTAGTTACAGTTTTAGTTCGCTAAACTTTTACACACTGGCTAAATAACAGCCAGCACCTGCTCCAATGCAGCCACCGTCTCGTCGATCTGTTCTTCAGTGATGACGAGCGGTGGGGCCATCCTCACCACTGTTTCATGAGTCTCTTTACTCAACACCCCTTTGACCATCAGGTGCTCACAGACATCACGCGCACGAGCGCGTTGCGGATCAAGCTCGATGCCGATAAATAGTCCTCGTCCACGCACCTCCAGAATCGCATCCGATTTAATAGCCTGCAGACGCTGCAACATGTAAGCGCCCAACCTTTCGGAACGCTCAACAAGCTTCTCGTCCTGCAACACCTTCATCGCTTCCAGCGCCACTGCCGACGCTAGCGGATTGCCACCAAAGGTACTGCCGTGATCACCAGGATCAAATACCGCCATCACATCTTCTCGCGCCAAAAACAGCGACACAGGCAACAGACCACCACCCAAGGCCTTGCCCAAAATCAGCCCGTCCGGCTGCACCCCATCATGCTGGCAGGCAAGTAGCTTGCCGGTACGGCCAAGGCCACTTTGCACTTCATCGCAGATCAACAACACATTATGGCGTTTGCAAAGCTCCGCACATTTAGTGAGATAGCCCGCCGGTGGTATCACAATACCTGCCTCACCTTGAATCGGCTCGACTAGAAAGGCGGCTGTATTTTCAGTGATCGCCGCCTCAAGTGCAGCGGCATCACCGTAAGCGATATTTTTAAATCCAGGTGTCAGTGGGCCAAACTGATGTTTGTATTGTGCTTCCGATGAAAAACTGACGATGCTGATGGTACGCCCGTGAAAATTGCCATCACAGACAATTATCTCGGCCTTGCCTGCCGCGACACCTTTCTCCGCATACGCCCATTTACGCGCCGCCTTCAGCGCTGTCTCGACTGCTTCTGCACCCGTGTTCATTGGCAAGGCACGCGGCTGCCCCGTCATCTCACAGATCATTTTCAAAAATGGCGCGAGAATATCAGTATGGAAGGCACGCGAGACAATCGTCAAGCGCTGTGCCTGCTCAGTCAATGCTTTAACCAAACGCGGATGACAGTGACCATGGCTCACGGCCGAATAAGCACTCATCATATCGAGGTAACGCTTGCCGCTATCATCCCACACATAAGGCCCCTCTCCCTTCACTAATACGACCGGCAACGGATGATAGTTATACGCGCAATAACGTGCCTCTTGCTCTAATGTACTCATACATCACCTCACAATTGTATTCGCCAATGCCAATGCTAGCCTGGCCGTTTTCTGCTCAACATCATGGCCTGGATTGTATTCACTGATCTCAATGCCAATTAAACGTTCATCGTTCACCAATGCTGCGAGCACCGCGATTAAGTCATCGCCATGAATCCCGCCCTGCTCAGGGCTACCGACACCTGGCGCTTCGCCGGGATCAATCGCATCAAGGTCAATCGATATACCGAATTGATGACTATGTTGCGTGACTCGCTCACGTGCCTCCTGCATCACCACCGCCAGACCGCGCTCACGCACCTCTTCTATATAATAGATATGCACACCCAGACGCGATAACAACGCATGCTCTCCCGCCTCATAACTGCGTATTCCGACCAGCACCACATTTTGTGGTAATAACACTGGCGCCGGGGCATTGATCGCTGTTAATTCCGCTGGGCCATGCCCCAACAGACAAGCAAGAGGCATCCCGTGGTAGGCGCCACTCGGCGATGTCTCCGGGGTGTGGCTATCCATATGGGCATCGACCCAGATTAAACCCAGCGACTCCTGCTCTGCCAACGCCGCACGCGCACCGCTCCAGATACCCACGGCACTCGAGTGATCACCACTAAAGACGGCAAAACGATGCGCTGCCTCAATCGAGTGCTGCACCTGCTCGGCAAGATTGCGACATAACAGTTGAATGGTGTGCAGATCATCCTGCGCCTGTAGCGGGTACAGCGTTGTCAGCCACGTCACCGGGTTATCACAGAGATAAGACTTGATGCAGGTGGTGTGTAACGCCTCTGGACCCTCTTCACAACCATGGTCTTGCGCTCCAACGCCTGAAGCCACTCCGATAAAGTCTACTATCGTCAAACCAACCACACCCCACTATGCTAGTGTTTCAGATGATTGCTACTATTCAGCACCATAAACCACATCGGCAAAACCGTTTACCAATACACGGCAATCTAAATGCCGATCCCACGGAATCATCGTCATCACCTTTTCAACGCCAAGTGACTGTAATTGATGCGGCACGCCGTAGCCATACATCAGATGACCACTGCCGATGAACGCGACCACCATCGGAGCCTTCTGCGGAGCATCTAATTGCGCACGAATGCCTTCCGCCATAGCGCGATCCCACAGCAACTGCTTCTGCACAAAACGGCGGAATGCAGGCCCTTCAACTGCCATATCTAATTTCACACCGGGAAATTTATGGCGCTGAAAACTCACCACAAGATGCCGTATGTAAGGGCGCGTTGCCTGCGTGGGCACCGTCATGCCATCGGGGACAAATGCCCACCCCTGGTCAACCGCTTCATTCACCTTTGCACGCGTGACGTTCAACGCAACCATTGGAATGTTTTGCTCACGCGCATAGACCATCAAAGGGATATAGTAATCAGCACTAAAACTCCAGTATCGCTGCCACTCCACCTCTTTAAGAAAGAGCTCGACAGTGCTTTCCCCGCGCAGAAAACGATCGATCTTCGGCTGCACCACTCTCGGTAGCATCTCCAGTCCGATCACAAGCTTAGGCTGAACCTGATGCAGTGCTTGCAGCATACGTAGCTGCCAGTCATGATGCGACTGATTGTCATGATGCTCGCCCAGCAATACCACGTTGTTCAATTGTGCCTGCACTAACACCATAGGCTCATCAATTTCAGTCGTTAAACCTGGCTGCAACCAGCTATTGAGAGGTACACACGATGATGCTTTATGCGATTGATCATCACTTGCGGCAGCCAATAATGGCGGAAAAAATAGACAAAGAGCGATACAAACACCACGCAGCAGGTTCATCCTGTCCCCCTGTATTTTTATAGAGACCTTTGCACGAGTCTATTTTCCGTTCCAACTGCGTTATAAATGATCTCAAATACTCATTTACTTGGTGTAAACTCCGTTTTTCGACCATTTATGCCTTGCTGGAACAAAAACGAGTTCTCGTGCAAAGGTCTCTTATCGTATAAACGTAGACGCTTCGCATAAAAAACAAGCGTGCTTAACACTAACTCAATAGCTTTTGCACTGCCCCCACCAGCCGTTCCTGAGTGAATGGCTTCTGTAACCAGCCAGAGGCGCCAAAATTTTTCGCTTTATTCTTTTTAAAATCGCTATCTTCCGTTGTCAGCATAAGAATAGGGATACCAGCGTAATCATCAAGACGGCGTAGCTTACTTACCAGGCTAATGCCATTCATGTTGGGCATGTTAATATCTGACAACACCAGATCAAACGTCTGCTGACGCGCAATTTCCATCGCATCGACGCCGTCGTTGGCGCTAACTACCTCAAAACCTTCACTTTCCAACATCGACTTAACCATATTACGTATCGTCAGCGAGTCGTCTACAGAAAGAATCCGTGCCATTTTCACTCTCCTTGTTCCAGCTAAATAATGCGCGCAATTTATTTGCCGCTCAAAAGCCTTATCGGACAAAATAATAAATGATTAAATCACGCACACAGCAAGTAATATCAAGAGACCTTTGAATGAACAAGGGTTTTGTGCTGTGGCACCAACAGTAGGCGCTTTAGGAGAGGCAAAAGCGCATGGAGTGGGGAAGTTTATCGCTATAAATGACCGATCAAGTACGCTTTTTAGGACAACTGCCTCGACACCATCACAAGCCTCGCAATCACGAATGGGTTTCTGATCGTCTGCGATCATTACACCTGTTTTTTCCATCATCACGTCCCTGTATTGACGACACCATACAAAATAGGATCAGCCAATAGATAGGCGATATTAGTCACATATGCACATACCCCTTAAGGAGGTAAGGAATCTACAGATGAAATGGCGGGAATGACTACTTACGGTCGTAAAAATCTTCCTGGCTAGCCGCAGAAGGCGGCGGTTCTGAAGGTGGCTCATCATCCTCGGCAGCATGCTTCGAAATCATGATACGAGAGAGAATCACACCCAGCTCAAACAGTATCCACATCGGCACCGCCAACAGTGTCTGAGAGATGATATCTGGCGGTGTCAGCAGCATACCAATCACAAACACACCGACAATGATAAACGGCCGCTTGGCAACCAGTTTATCGGGCGTGGTGATCCCTGCCCACACCATCAAAATAATCGCTATCGGGATCTCAAACGCGAGTCCAAAGGCAAAAAAGAGTTTGAGTACAAAATCGAGATATTTACTGATGTCTGTCATCACCGCCACCCCTTCTGGCGTGGTGCCAATAAAAAAGGCAAACATCAATGGAAACACCACAAAGTAAGCAAAGGCCATCCCCGCATAAAAAAGCAGCGTACTAGAGACAATCAGCGGTAACACCAGCTTGCGCTCCTTAGCAAACAACCCCGGCGCAATAAAACGCCACACCTGATAAAGAACCCATGGGATCGCTAAAAAGAACGCCCCCACCAGGGTGAATTTAAACGGGGTTAAAAACGGCGATGCCACATCAGTCGCAATCATGGTACTGCCCACGGGCAGCTGATCAATCAGCGGCGCAGCGAGTGTGGTATAGAGGTCATTGGCAAATGGAAAAAGGCAGATAAAGACAACCGTAATCCCCGCCAGCATACGTAACATGCGGTCACGTAATTCAATCAAATGCGTGACTAATGGTGTTTTAGGATCAGGTGGATACTTACGAGGCTTGGCCATAGGGAATTATTATTTTTTGACTACGTCGTCACTAACGTCATCTTTGGGCGACGTGGATGATTCTGGTTCAGCGGTCGAGTCCACCTGTTCCGCATCCTCCACAGCCATTCGATCACGCTCTTTCTTCGGTACCGGTTTTAACACATCACCCGAGATCACCTCATTAAGATCACGCTTAATCGTAGAGACTGCGCGAGTCGCCTCACTTAATGAGCGATGAGCATCCGCAATTTTAGTCTCTTCAGTAATGCGTTTTTTGAGCTCTTTACCACGATCAACCTCGCTCTCAAGCTCATCTTTCATCTCACCCATAAAATTACGCGCTTTATTGATCCAGCGGCCAGTGGTACGCGCAAGCGTCGGCAACTCTTCTGGTCCAACAACCAGAAGCGCTACGATGGCGATCACTGTGAGTTCCCAAAAACCGATATCAAACATGACGTCTCATCCTCGCGATGACGCGAGGTTCATTCTTAAACCTTATCCTTATCCTTCTCTTTTACTTCCGCCTGATTTGCTTCGCCATCGATCACACGATTAGCATCTTTATGTGCCAGCTCATCAGGAACAGGATCTGCCTTTAAGCCATCATCACCATCATCCTTTTTAGTGTCGCCAACGGATTCACGGAAGCCTTTGACAGCACCACCAATATCATTCCCCATGCCACGCAGCTTTTTGGTGCCAAATAACAACAATACGATCACCAATACAATCAACAACTGCCAAATACTAATACCACCCATGATTACTCCTCGTCTAAAACGTTGCGTTTAGCTATATTCAAGTTTTCTCAGCCCGCTCAGCCTTTTCTTGCAGACCAGACTTACCAAAACGTCGCGCCAACTCCTGCAACACATCATCAGGCTTCAGCCCCTGATGCGCCAACATTACCATCGTGTGAAACCACAAATCTGCCGTTTCATAAATAATCTGTTTTGCATCGCCATCTTTAGCGGCAATCACCGTTTCGGTTGCCTCTTCGCCTACCTTTTTCAGAATGCTGTCTAGCCCTTTTGCATACAGTGACGCCACATAGGAACTATCAGGCTCCATGCCCTTTCGTTGCTCTAATATATCAGCTATTTGGCTAAGCACATCACTCACATTATCACCCACTCTCTCATATTCACCAAGGGTCTAACACACTCAAATCGCCGCCAGAACCTCGCTTGAGCCATGCCTAAATTATCCAGACGAAACCCGGCATTCTACGCTATTTGATCCATTTTCTATATAAGACGATGTAAACCTTCAATTCCCCACCTTTATCAGCGAGTATTTACCCGTCAAGGTCATAATAAAAATTGCCATTTACATCGATTTTACCAACAATGGGGGCCATAAAATAAGCGCCCCTCAAACATCTTTGGAGAGACTGAATGACCGATGACAATTTTGATCGCGAGGCTGCGCGTCAACAGAACCGAAAAGTCACTCGCTCAAGCACCATCATATCCCTCATTGGCGTTGCTCTTTTTTTACTCTCAGGGGTACTCATCTATCAATTAACCCCAGGCCCGCTAGAGAAGCACCAGGACATACTCAACTCACAGATCGCGACCTACGTCTCAATTGAGGCTGTTCAAAAAGATAAATTCAATCAATGGGAAAAACTAAGCAACACACCTGAAAGTGGCGAGCAGATCAGTTTTCGTATCTCCACCAACCAGCCGCTGCATGCCTCCCTGATTAGCGAACCCAACCAGAGCCACCCACGCACACTATTCGATGATATTCGCATTCCACCCGGTAAAAACAGGATCATCAACTTTAACAACCAGGATTACCACTACACCGTCAAAGAAACTGACAAGCAGGTTCAATTCTGCCTCATCACCGCAACCGATTCAAAAGTGCTCGCAAAAAGAATCCGCTCGATGCAGGGAAGAAACCACTTAAGTGAATCACCTGGCATACACTGCGTGAATTGGTAATCTCTGCCATCCAAATAGCAACGGTTTAACACACTCAAAAACTATGCTAACAATAAGGGGCAAAAAGCGCTTGCTTAATTACTCACAAGCAACATAATCGGAGAAAAGCATGGCTCTTGAGTTTAACATCGATACCACCCCACCCACGCTTACCGAAATAGAAGATGCTCTCAAGCAGGCCACTAAAGATCGCGCCCTGCTACGCAAAAAAAACATCCGCTTTCTCATCTATGTCTTACTGGTCGTTGCCGCTTACGCAACCTTCATGCTGACCGTTACAATCCCGATACTGGCAGACCCCGCAGCACTACCGGACTTCGTTGCAACCGTCGCTTACTGCACCCCATATCTCACCTTTCTTATCTTTATTGTAAGCAATAATCTACATACTAAAATCATCGAGAGACCACGCAAATCACTCGACACAGCGATCCTCGCATTCAAGCAGACAACTGAAAAAAGAGGCGCGGAAATCAGTGATTGCGGACAACGCTACCTGGAAGTAGCCGATTACCAGCAGCGCATCAGCTCACTCGGCCGACCAATGATGCATGGTGAAGCAGAGATGCTTTTTCAGTGGGTTGAAAAACGGATGCAGAAAGAAGCAGGGCTAACCAACGGTTTTTCTATCTAAAAAAATGGCGACTCCTGCTGCACCAGCTTAATACAAGTACAACAAACAACCGCCGTTCAACAGCCGCTAAAGAAAATTATTTATTTTTTCTTTTTATCTGCTTTCTCTGCTTTCTTTGCCGCCTCTTCAATCCCTTCCAACGTCTTATCATCCAGCTTGGTCAACGCTGGCAAATCAGTCTTATCTTCTACTTTGCCATGCAATGTCGTACACAGCTCATGCAGCTCACGATGCTGAGTCACTAGCTTAGCGCTCTCTTTCAACGCTGCCTGGAACTCACTAATACGCTGTTCCTGAGCACGCTTCTCTTTGCGTAATGTCGCCGCTTCACCCTCTACCACTTTACGTGCGGAGGTTTCATCCATTTTCTGCTTTTTCAGCGCCTTAAGCTTTTTAACCACATTCTCTGGCGTATCTGCCAATGCCTTGTTAATTGCCTTGACCGTACGCTCTTTTTCAGTAATCTGGGCGTTGATGTTTTTCATCGCAACAAAATGTGCATCACGCTCAACGGCCATCACTTTTTCTGACTCTTGTTTGGCACTTAACATCGCCGCAGCCTGAGCCTCGGCAATATTTTTCGCCTTTTCACTCTCGGCCATTTTCTTTTCCATCACTGCAATGGCTTGTCCTGCATGCTGCTGCGCACTACCAACACTCGCCTCTGCATCGATGATTTTTTTAACGCCCACCTCAAGCTCGCGCTTAAGTATGTCACGACTGCAATCTGGGTCTAATCCCAATGCATCTGTCGCTGTTTTAATTAACACCTGATTACTGATTGCAAGATCCTTCCAGACCTTTAATTGAAGTTCAAACTCTGCTTGTTCCACTTATTGCTCCTGAATTGTGGGGCCGAACAACCACGACTTCCCCAATGACGCGGGGGCACATTATAGCAAGATATAACTATTTAAGGGGCTATTTAAGGGGGCGGTGTAAAATTAGCATAAACCATGCCGTTTGAAAGGATAATGTGCGTTCGACTTAGCAACTTTAAGCGTAAAAAATAACACCTCAAACAACATTAAACCAGCCATTCATAAAGCAGAGCAAGGCGCTGATTTAAAGGATTTTTTTTCATTTTTCTTGTCATCACCCCCTGTTCTAGCCGATACTAACGCCATGTCTGAGCAACTTAGCCTAACCGACCATTTCCTGATCGCCATGCCAGCACTGCATGACCCCAATTTCTTCCACAGTGTCACCTACATATGTGAACACAACGAAGAAGGGGCGATGGGAATCACCATCAATCGCCCGCTCGACATCACGCTGGGCGAGATTTTACGCCAAACAGAGATTCCCTGCGAAAATGATGCAATCAACGGCAGCGCTATCTTTCTCGGCGGCCCGGTTCAGAATGAACGCGGCTTTGTGATCCATCGCCCTCACGGCACATGGGACGCCTCACTCATCGTTAGCGATGAAATCTGCGTCACCTCATCAAAAGATATCCTGGCAGTAATTGCCGCTGGCAAAGCCCCCGAAGACTGCCTCGTCGCCCTCGGCTATGCCGGCTGGGGCAAAGGTCAACTGGAACATGAGATCGCAGAAAATGCCTGGATTAGCGTCCCCGCTTCTAACGACGTTATCTTCAACACCCCGTACAACCAACGCTGGGAAGCCGCCGCCGCACATGCGGGGATCGACCTCAGCCGCCTCTCTAACGACATTGGCCACGCCTGATAAACCCACTGGTCAAAGCGGCCAGCGCACCCTGCTCGCCTTCGACTTCGGCACCCAAAAGATCGGCGTCGCGGTCGGCCAGGAGCTGACCCATAGCACCTCAGCACTGCCCGTACTGCGCTCGCGCGACGCACGCCCGGATTGGCAGGGTATCACCAAACTGATGGAAATCTGGCAACCCGATGCACTGGTGGTCGGCATTCCGCTTAACATGGATGGCAGCGACAATGAGATGACAAAAAAGGCAAAACGCTTCTCCAATCGCCTGCACGGACGCTACCACCTACCGGTCTATCCTGCCGATGAACGCCTCACCACCCGTGAAGCGGCGCGAGATTGTTACGACCCGCACAATAAACGCGGCCACAAACGCACCCATCGACACAAGAACCACATGGAAGTCGATTCGGTTGCCGCGCAGATCATCCTTGAAGCCTTTTTTAGCCAACAACACTGAACATGACGCACAGTCAGATAGATCAAAGACAAGCAATCAACAACAATAACCGGTATCATTACTGTCTGTGAACGCAAAAGAATTCGACATCGAGCAGATGCTCAACACTGTTGCAAAGTCACTCAGCACCATGCTTGAGTCACGCAACATCCAGGATCCGATCATGATCGGCATCCACACTGGCGGGGTATGGGTCGCACAACAGCTGCATCAGCAACTCGGCATCAACGAACCGCTCGGCACTCTCGACATTTCATTCTATCGAGACGATTTCACCCGCATCGGCATCAATCCACAGGTCAAACCCTCCTCGCTACCACTGAGCATTGACAATCGCCATATTATTTTGGTCGATGATGTGCTCTACACTGGCCGCACCATCCGCGCAGCGATGAATGAACTCTTCGACTACGGCCGCCCCGCCTCACTCACACTCGTGGTGCTAGTGGAACGCGATGGACGCGAATTGCCCATTCAGCCCGATGCCGTTGGTCAACACATCTCACTACAACCAGGCGAACAAATTAAATTACAAGGCCCCAACCCCTTAACGCTGAACATCACTCGCGTATGAAAAAGAAAAACCGCCTGCAACTCGATGACAACGGCAAGCTTAAACATTTCCTGACGATTGAAGGGCTCAACCGTCAGATGCTGATCGACATCCTCGATACCGCCGAATCATTTTCCAGCATCACCGAACAGCACATCAAAAAGGTACCGCTACTGCGCGGCAAGACGATTGTGAACCTCTTTTTTGAAGCCAGCACGCGCACCCGCACCACCTTTGAGCTGGCAGCAAAACGCCTCTCGGCCGACGTGCTCAACATCAACATCCAGGCATCGGCCACCGCCAAGGGTGAAACGCTACTCGACATGCTGCGCAACTTTGAAGCGATGCATTGCGATATGTTTGTGGTGCGCCATGCCGATAGCGGTGCCGCCCACTTCATTGCACAACATGCCGCACCGCACATCAGCGTGATCAACGCCGGTGATGGCCAGCATGCCCACCCCACACAGGCGATGCTCGACATGTTCACCATCCGCCGCAAAAAAGGAGAGTTTCACAGGCTCAATGTGGCGATCGTCGGCGACATTCGCCATTCACGTGTGGCGCGCTCACAGATCCACGCGCTCAGCATGCTCGGGGTAGAAGATATCCGCATCATCGCCCCCAAGACACTGGTTCCAACTGAACCCGACGCCTTTGGCGTGCATGTCTACCACGACCTGCGCGAAGGGCTGCGCGATGTCGATGTGGTGATCATGCTGCGCCTGCAAAAGGAGCGCATGAGCGGTGGCTCTCTGCCAAGTGAACATGAATACTTTCAGCTCTACGGCCTAACGGAAGAGAAGCTGGCACTGGCCAAATCCGATGTGACTGTGATGCACCCCGGCCCGATCAACCGCGGCGTCGAGATCGATTCCGAAGTGGCCGACGGCCCTCGCTCGGTGATTCTGCAACAGGTGAGCCACGGCATCGCGGTGCGTATGGCAGTGATGTCAATGGCGATGCGGAGCCACCTGACAAATACATCGGGAGGCGCACGCTAATGCGGATTGAAATCAAGAACGGCCGCGTTATCGATCCCGCCAATGAGGTCGATAGCAGCCACAGCCTGTTCATTAGCGATGGTAAAGTCGTCGCATGCGGCAACGTACCATCTGGCTTCAATGCTGATGAGACCATTGATGCCAAAGGGCAGATCGTCTGCCCCGGTCTGGTCGATCTACGCGCTCACCTGCGCGAGCCGGGCGAAGAGCATAAAGGGACGATTGCGAGCGAGACACGTGCCGCAGCGCGAGGTGGCATCACCACCCTGAGCTGCCCACCCAACACATACCCGATTATTGATACCCCAGCGGTAGCGGAACTGATTCAACGTCATGCCGAAGCCGCCGGTTTTGCACGGGTAGTACCACTCGGCGCACTGACCCAGAAACTCGAAGGCCGCGCCATCACCGAGATGCACGCGCTTAAAAAAGCCGGTTGCGTCGGTGTCAGTAACGCGATGAAACCGCTTGGCAGCACCTTGATTCAGCGCCGCGCCATGGAATATGCTGCCACACATGACCTGACAGTATTCATCCACGCCGAAGATGTGGCCCTGAGCGACAACGGCTGCGTGCATGAAGGGGCGGTTGGTTCTCGCCTTGGTCTGCCCGGCATTCCAATTGCGGCGGAAACCGTGGCAGTTGCCGCGACGCTGGCACTGGTGGAAGAGAGCGGCGCGCGGGTCCATTTTTCAATGATCTCAAGCAAACGTGCACTGCAGAAGATAGCGCGTGCCAAATTTGAGGGCCAACCGGTCACTTGTGATGTCAGTGCACACCACTTGCATCTCACCGAAATTGATCTGCTTGGCTTTAACAGTCAGTGCCATGTACGCCCACCGCTACGCACCCAGCGTGATATGGAAGGGCTGCGCAAAGGGATCGCCGACGGCGTTGTCGCGGCGATCTGCTCCGACCATCAGCCACACGAGGCTGATGCCAAGCTAGCCCCCTTTGGTGCAACTGAGGCTGGCATCTCTGCACTTGAAACACTGCTGCCACTGGCACTGCGCATCGTTGATGATGGTGTGCTATCCATGACCCAGATGATCAGTAGCCTGACACACCAGCCCGCCGCCATCCTTGGTGTCGAAGCCGGCACACTTTCGATTGGACAGCGCGCCGACATCTGCATCTTCGACCCCGAACGTTACTGGATGCTCGACGGCTATTCGATGCTAAGCCGTGGCCACAACACCCCCTTCCTCAATTGGGAAATGAAGGGCGAGGTGACACGCACATTGCTGGGAGGCAAAACTGTTTATGAATGCGAATAGCAAACCACATCGACATCGTGATACGGTTTTTGTTGAGGAAGCCGAGGTACTGGAACATCAGGGCTATGACGGCAAACAGTTTATCATGAAACTACAGGCACCCAAGACCGCCAAAGATGCGCTGCCCGGCAGCTTTATCCATCTGCGCTGTAGCAAACAGCGCCCGATGCGTCGTCCGCTATCAATCATGCGAACCGACAAACAGAAGGGGTGGATCGAGATCCTCTATCGCGTCTTTGGCGAAGGGACTGAGCTACTATCGCAGAACCCAGTCGGCAGCTATGTCAACTTAATGGGACCGATCGGCAAACCATTTGTGCTTAATCCGGAACGACCACGTCCACTGCTGCTCGGTGGCGGCGTTGGCATCCCGCCGATGGTCTTTATCGCAGACGAAGCACGCAAGCTGAAAAACACCTACAAGCCAATGATCTTCATGGGCTCAGAGACCCCCTTTCCATTTAAAACGCGCCCCTCGCAAATCATGATCCCTGGTCTGCCAGACAACACCATCGCCGCCATGCCGTTAATGGAAGATTGGGGTATTCCGAGTCGCCTTACTAGCCAGCAGGATTTTCCCGGTGTCTATCAGGGATACATTACCGACCTCGCACGCGCCTGGCTTAACACTTTAGATGATGCACCGCGCAGCGAAGTGGAACTGTTTGCCTGCGGCCCACACCCGATGCTGGCAGCAGTCGCCAAGGTTGCGCAGGAATTTGACCTGCCGTGTCAGGTCTCACTGGAAGAGTTTATGGCCTGCGCGATTGGTGGCTGTGCCGGCTGCGTGGTCAAGGTACACAATGACGATGGCACCACTGCAATGAAACGGGTCTGCGTCGACGGGCCGGTATTCCCTGCTGAAGCCATTTTCCCCAACACGAGCTAACCTTTAAGGACGAACCTTCAACATGAGTTCGATTTCCGATCCAGCCACCTGGGTAGCGCAACATGGCGATGCACTATTCCGCTACGCCCTGATGAAGATGCGCGATGAGGCCCAAGCGGAAGACATGGTACAGGAGACCTTTCTTGCCGCACTCAAGGCGCGCGAACGCTTTTCTGGCCAGTCATCGGAAAAGACCTGGCTGATTGGCATCCTCAAACACAAGATCATCGACCACTT
>QIJH01000135.1 GCA_003232725.1 Chromatiaceae bacterium
CACTGGCTGGCATCCCACGCTCGGTGATCGAACAGGCGCGTGAACGGCTGGTATTGCTTGAAAATGAGGCCGCTGAACAGCCATCACAACCGAGTATCCTGGCCGATTCAAAAAGCAATGCAGCCTCTGCACAGCAGTTTTCACTGTTCCAGCCTCCCGCTGATCACCCGCTGCTTGATGCGGTTAAAACGCTGGATCCGGACGATTTAACCCCTCGACAGGCGCATGAAATGCTCTACCAGCTCAAATCACTGTTAAAAAATGCCAATCGGGGCTGAAAAAAACGTGCCGAATCCTATATAATGCGCAGCTGATTCGGCATGCCGACTCATTTTCAGTGCGACAGACACATAATTATTAAGCTTAAGGTACGGAGAATTCCATGACATTTGTTGTGACCGATAACTGCATCAAGTGCAAATACACCGACTGCGTCGAGGTTTGCCCAGTAGATTGCTTTCATGTAGGCCCTAACTTCCTGGTCATTGACCCGGAAGAGTGTATCGATTGCACCCTGTGTGAGCCTGAATGCCCAGCCGAAGCGATCTACGCCGAAGATGATCTGCCTGGTGATCAGGCTCATTTCACCGAGCTCAATGCGGAGCTAACCAAGATCTGGCCGGTGATCACCGAGATCATCGATGCACCGGAAGATGCCGATGAGTGGCTCGGTGTTAAAGACAAGCTCGAGCACCTTGAACGATAAGCCAACCGATACCGATTCGTCCCGGCGCCTGTCCGGGGTGGATATCAATCTTCATTCGACCACCTCATCAGACAACGCACCCGTCACGCTCCACCCCTACGCCGGCAATCTATTTGCACAGCTGGCATCTCAACTACTGGCACAACACCTCGCCGACAGTGAATCGGAAACAGCTTCACGCCAACGCGGTGATCTCACTCACTGCATCATTCTGCTGCCGACACTGAATGCGATCGCACCACTACGCCGTCAGCTATTAAAACAGGCTAACGCACTCGGCATACCGGCACTACTCGGACCGACGATCAACACCCTGCGCGGCTGGGTGGAAGCCACCACCCCCGCCAGTCGCAATCGCCTAAATGCGCAGGGGTGTGAGTTGATGCTGGTTGAAGCGCTCGAAAAATTCCCTCACCTGTTTGGCAGCAGTAGCCCATGGTCGTTAAGCGAATCACTGATCAAGCTCTTTGATGAACTCACCTATCACCACATCACCCTGCCTGATGATATCGACACCTTTATCAAACAACTCGAACAGGCTTACAGTAGTGATGACAGCAGTACCACTGAGATCAGTGCACTGTCACGCGAGGCCTATCTGGTGCATACCCTGTGGCAGGCGTGGCATCATCAACAACGCGAAGAGTCGGTGATTGATCCGCAAAGTGATTACATCGAACGGCTCGCCACTAACCTGGCGGGCATGACCAAACAGACGCAGCTCTATGTCGCCGGTTACTACCAGCTAATCCCGGCGGAAAAAAAGTGGCTCAATACATTAATTGCACGCGACCAGTTACAACTGGTGCTGCAGGGCAATAACGATGCCGCCGTGACGGCGGATGATTATCATCCCGATGCAATCATTCATTCACTATTAAATGACTTGCCTGCGGCAAATCACATCAAGATAACGCAGAGTGATTACAGTGCACTGCTTGATCAGGTCTATCCTCCGCTCGCCAAAAATCAACAGAACTGCCAAACTCTCCCTCTTGCAGAACGCGCCCAGGCCTTTGCGCGGCAACACCCCACCAGCCCCGGCAACGAATCGATCCATTGCTTCCAGACAGGCAGTGCAGAACAGGAAGCCGTGGCAGTAGTCACACAGCTACGCGAATGGCTGCACAGTGGCAAAAAACGCATTGCAGTGGTAACGGAAGACCGGCGTCTTGCACGTCGCCTGCGCGCACTGCTGGAGCGTGAGTCAATCACGCTAAAAGATCACTCCGGTTGGGCGCTCTCAACAACGCGTGCCGCTGCCACCATGGAACGCTGGCTAGAGGCAATCGAAGAGGAGTTTGACCAGCAACCCTTACTCGATACCCTTAAGTCCCCTTTTGTCTTCTCTGGACAATCGCGCGAGGCCTTCACTAAAACCATCTATCGCTTTGAACAGGACATCGTGCTGCACGAAAACATTGCACGCGGTATGTCGCGCTATCGCAACGCAATTGAACGGCGTCAACACCGTCTGCTATGGAACAGTACCGATACCGCCTCGCTGCATGCACTACTCAATAGCCTTGAAGCCGCTGCTGCACCACTACTGAGTTTTATCGATAACAAATCACACTCGCCAAGCGCCATGCTGGATGCATTGCAGGAGAGCCTTAGCAGCATTGGCATCTGGCAGGCCTATCACGATGACCTTGCCGGTGATGCAATCATCACCGAGATCAATGCGATGCGCCATGCAATCGAAGGGCGTAGCCTCAAGATCAATTGGAGCGAGTTTCGTACCTGGCTCGGACGTACACTCGAACGTGCCAATTTCGCCGCGCAGGAGAATGGACAGATTCAACTGCTCACGCTGGAGCAAAGTAATCTGCAACAGTTTGACGCGATTGTGATCGCTAGCATCACCCAGGAACACTTTCCCGGTCAAAAAGAGCACTCACCCTTTTTTAATGACAGTGTGCGCCATGCACTCGGCATTCCGCCTGCCAGCCAGGTGCTCACCACACGCTTCTATCACTTCAGGCGTCTGCTCGAAGCAGCGCCGAACTTTCTGCTCACCTGGCATTCTGATGAAGGGTCTGATATCTCAACACCTTCACCATGGCTTGAATTGCTACAGGGATTTCACCAGCTCGCCTATGATAAAGCGCTGCATGATGATGGACTGGCACAACGACTGGCCGCATACAAACAGCAACAAACAGCACAATCGATTGATGGCCTGAATGCATCACCGGCACCCGCACCATCTGCACCGCGTGAGTTGATACCGCAAAATATCTCTGCCAGTAGCTATCAAAAACTGATCGATTGCCCCTATCAGTTTTATGTTAGCTACTGCCTTAACCTGCGCGCCGCCGATGAAATTCGAGAAGCACTGCAAAAATCAGATTACGGCGAACATGTACATCACATCCTGCAATTGTTTCACAATCCACAGGGCAAAGAAGCATTTCAACTGCCAGTGGATAGCGACAATCGAGATGCCGCCATCGAACACCTGAACGCCATCTCTCAACGCATCTTTAAACAGGACCTTGAAGATAATTATCTGCATCGCGGCTGGTTACAACAGTGGCTAGCAATTGTACCGAACTACATCGACTGGCAGATTGAACGCGCGCAAACATGGAAAGTCAGCGCGGTCGAACAATCCGCCAAACTCGAAACATTTGACCCACTGTTTGATATCAAAGGCAGACTCGATCGAGTTGATAGCTCATCAGAAGGCAACAGCGTACTCGATTACAAAACAGGAAAACCCGCCAGACTCAAGGAGATCGAAGCAGGCGAAGCAGTGCAGCTCCCCTTCTACGCACTGCTATCAGACCCGGCACCCCATCGCGTCGAGTATCTTGCACTAGGTAAAGACAAGGTTAAAACAGACGGTGTGCTAGAAGGCGAGCAACTTGCCACACTTGCAGAACAGAACCGCATACGCCTAAAACTACTGATGACAGAGATCAACGCAGGCAGACCACTGCCTGCCTGGGGTGATGAAACCACCTGTGGTTATTGTGATATGCAAGGGCTGTGTCGGAAGCAGGCGTGGGCCGGCAAACACAAAAGCAAATAACGCCCAAGCACCGCAATTCAAACCCCCTCCTAATTAAATGTAAGGGCTACTCGCTAAAACACTCAGACACATGCTTTCTCCAAATTTTACCCCTACAGACATTCATTGCTTATCCATATATAGTTGAGTGGTTAGTGAGTGACTGTAGTTTTCACCATTAACTAAGATTTACCATGTCGTACGGTTCACTGTTTGAGGTGTTTAGGATGGTGACAAAAACATAAATGGGATCGATGACAAACGAGGTTCAATCAAAAAGCCAGCATCATTAACTTATGCCTAAATCAACCCCTAGCGGACACTAAAGTTAAACGGACTATATTACACTCGCTGATACCGCAACCTAAATCAAAAACCTCCTCCCCTACAGACTGAGCGTCCAGCAACACCGGAGCAGCGGCCCTTTCAAATTTTTAATTATGACGTGCCAGCACTTACGCTATAATGCCTGCTAAATAAACAAAAGATGCAAAAAAACCTCATGAACCACCTCAAACGCGGCGAGATTCTAAGTAACGTGGGTAATGCCTATTTCACCCGTGGTAACGATTATTACAACCAGAGGCGTGTTACATCGCTACAAGTCGATCAACAAGAAGAATACTTTATTGAACTTACCAGCAAGGTCAAAGGCAGCGGCAGTCGATTCTATACACAGGAAATAACCATTCACTGGAACGATGGCTATACCAATATCGAAGGCTTCTGTAACTGCCCTGTCGAATACAACTGCAAACATGTTGCTGCTGTCTGTTTACAGTACCAGTCGACGAATCCGACAGTCAAAAAAGCTCCCATAAATGAATGTTTTTCCTGGATTGACAAACTCAATAATGCGAGTAACCGGCAAACAGATATGCCTGCGGCTAATCCTGATTTTATCCTTTACCTGCTTCAACCCTCTAATCATAGCGGCAAGCTCGCAATAGAGTTTCGTATTACTCGACACCTGAAAAAAGGCGGCTTTGGTAAAGGGCGCAGTGGCAACCTGGAAAACATCGCCAATAGTTTTTATACGTCCGCCTATGTTCAGCCCATTGACCAGGAGATTGGCAACCTGCTAAAAGTCAGTAATGAGCATTTCTGGCGCGGCATTTTTCTCCATGGCGATTTAGGTTTTTTAGCGCTCAAAAAGATGATTGGGACCGGCCGCTGTTACTGGCGTAATACCAATGCACAGCCACTTCAGTTAAGTGATGCACGCTCACTTAACATAACGTGGCAAGCAGACAACCCCACAGAGACCAGCCTCAAACTAACCGTCGAGCCTGATGGCATGCTGCTATTAACAGATCCCCCCTGCTATCTTGATCCAGACACTTATACCGTAGGGCCACTGATCAATGCACACTACTCCCCCGCTCAACTGGAACAGCTGCTAAATGCGCCCACCGTGCCCACCGATTTAATCGATGAATTTAGCCACCGCCTGGCACAAAAAATCCCCAGCACACTGTTACACCCTCCCAAAAAAGTAGATATCGAAGAGATCAGTGGAGAACGACCAACCCCCTGCCTGATCTTATCCAGCAGAGATATTGATAACGACAACCACTACCACGTCATAGTCATCCGTTTTACTTATGGCGACCATCAGCTCCCTTATTCATCTGATCCACATTACACCACCACCCGCAATAACAAAACCACGCATATATGGCGAGACCTGGAGGCAGAACAGGAGGCTATTGATCACTTGGAGTCACTGGGTTTCAGGGGGATGATTGATCATAACCAGACAGACCTTCTCTTTCTCAATATCAATCTGGACAGTGGCATTGAGGATGCAAGCCGCTGGCACCACTTTCTCAACGAATCACTACCGGCACTCGAACAACAAGGATGGCAGATTAGCTACGACAGTGACTTTAAGATGGTCTTTCACGATGTAGAACACTGGGGTGTTGATATCGATGAGGATGGCAGCGACTGGTTTGATCTTCGCTTTGATATCGAGATCAATGAGCAACCGCTCGCACTATTACCGCTGATTTCACAAGTGCTCACTCATTACGACCCCCAAAATCTGCCAGAGATACTCACGTTAGACCTCGGTAGCAGCCAATACTTGAATATCCCCAGCGAACAGTTAAAGCCCGTGCTTAACACACTATACGAACTCTACGATAGCGACAGCTTGCAGGATAACGGTGCACTACGGCTTTCTCGTTTTGATGCCGCTCGCCTGAGTGAGCTGGACTCCCACAGCACAACCAACCTTCAGTGGCGTGGTGGTGAGTCGCTGCGAAAACTCGGACAACAGCTCAAAGACTTCAAAGGCATTACCATTGTCACACCACCCAAAGGACTCAAGGTTACCCTGCGCGACTACCAGCAACAGGGGCTTAACTGGCTACAGTTTCTGCGCGAATATGGCTTTGGCGGCATCCTTGCAGATGACATGGGGCTTGGAAAAACCGTGCAAACGCTGGCCTATCTGCTACTGGAAAAGGAACAGGGCCGTTTAGACAAACCTTGCCTGATCGTCGCACCCACCAGCCTCATGAGTAACTGGCGACGTGAAGCAGAAAATTTCGCCCCTGCGCTGAAAGTACTGGTATTACAGGGCCCAGAACGCCACCAACGCTTTGAACATATCACAGACTATGACCTCGTACTGAGCACTTATCCACTACTCGCCCGTGACCAGGAAATTCTGTTAACGCATCACTATCACGCATTGATTTTAGATGAGGCCCAGATGATCAAAAACCCAAAGGCCAAGGCTGCATTGGTAATTCGGAAAATAAAAACCGACCATCGCCTCTGCTTAACAGGTACCCCAATGGAAAACCACTTAGGAGAACTCTGGGCACTATTTGATTTTCTAATGCCTGGGTTTCTGGGTGATGCGCGCCAGTTTAATACGCTATTTCGTACGCCAATCGAAAAAAATGGGGATGATGAACGACGTCAACAACTGGTACAAAGGATCACACCATTTATGCTGCGCCGTACCAAGTCCGAAGTCATCACTGAGCTACCTGATAAAACCGAAATCATCCGCACCGTTACGCTAGACAAAAAACAGGCCGCGTTATACGAAAGCATTCGTATCTCGATGGAAAAAAAGGTACGCGAGGCGATCTCAAACAAGGGACTGGCACGCAGTCACATCACCATTCTCGATGCCCTGCTCAAACTACGCCAGGTATGTTGTGATCCGCGCTTATTATCCCTCACCCAGGCACGTGCAGTAAAAGAGTCGGCAAAGCTGGAGTTGCTGATGCAACTCGTCCCTGAAATGGTTGAAGAAGGGCGGCGTATTTTACTGTTTTCACAATTCACCAAGATGCTAGGACATATCGAAACAGAATTAAACAACCATAACATCAGCTATAGCAAACTCACCGGTCAAACCCGCAACCGAGATGCCGCCATCGAGAAGTTTAAATCAGGCAAGGCAGATGTCTTCCTGGTCAGCCTCAAAGCCGGCGGCGTAGGGTTAAACCTGACCGAGGCCGACACCGTGATTCACTATGACCCCTGGTGGAATCCCGCCGCAGAAAATCAAGCCACAGACCGCGCACACCGCATCGGCCAGGACAAAGCGGTATTTGTCTACAAACTAATTACGGAAAATAGCGTGGAAGAAAAAATCATCGCCATGCAGGCGAAAAAACAGGCTCTGGCACAAGGCGTATACAGCAAAGAAGCACAAACCAAAGAAGAAAAACTAACCGCAAATGACTTGCAGCAGCTGTTTGCGCCACTATCATAGATAGCGACCAGGATCAGTTTCGTTGATTTTTTCTCATGACGGCACCTTGCTGGGTGCAAAGGTCTCAATAAAGTATTTCTAAGAGACCTTTGCACGAGAACTAATTTTCGTTCCAGCAAGGCATAAATGACCGAAAAAATGGAGTTTACACGCAGTAAATGACAGTTTTGAGATCATTTATAACGCAGCTGGAGCGGAAAATAGACTCGTGCAAAGGCCTCTCTAAACAAATACGTTGCAGAAAAGCCATTTGGCGCCGATAATAACCCTAAATGGCAACAAATAATTGAGTGACCCCTTATGAACAAAGCAGAGAAAAAAATATTTACACCAGCCCCCCCCTCTTCTTCTGCCAGCCCGGCAACCCGACAATACATCGGCCACAGCCTGGGAGTAAAAACAACCTCGCAAGGACGGTTTATTAGCCTTATACGCTCAGGTTTTGATGTTAATGTGATAAATACACTTTCAAAAAACATTGGTTTGCCTGAAAAAACGCTAGTCCAATACGCCGCCATCACACCTAGAACGTTATCTCGACGCAAAGACCAGGGGAAACTACACACAGATGAATCAGACCGTATTGCTCGAATTGGCCTGCTTTTAGATGACGCTATTGACCTGTTCAAAGGTGATAGCCTTAAGGCCTCGGAATGGGTCAAATCCCCAAAAAAAGCACTCGGAGGCTCATCACCGCTAGAATACATCGATACCGAAGTGGGCTTTCAAGAAGTTCAAGACCTGATTGGGCGAATAAAACACGGCGTATTCAGCTAACGAATGAAATGTTACACATTTGATGGCGAAGGCGCCAAAACATATGGCGGCCGATGGAATAACAAAGGAACAACCGTCGTCTACAGTGCCGAAAGCAGAGCGTTGGCGATATTAGAATTATTAGTGCATATAGAATCTGAAGAGCTTATCCAGAATGAGTACCACATATTCGAAATCACGGTAGACGATCAATATGTTTTATCCCTCAATGACAGCCTACCCAATGACTGGCGAGACTATCCCGCGCCAGGCTCTACTAAGCTATTAGGTGACCAATGGGTTCAACAGGAAGCATCACTCATCCTGGAAGTCCCTAGCGTGATTGTTCCACAGGAGAGCAACTTTCTTATAAACCCAGCGCATTCAGATTTCCATCTGCA
>QIJH01000066.1 GCA_003232725.1 Chromatiaceae bacterium
GGCTTCGCGATTGTCGGTAAAAATTGTGTATTGCGCGAAAACGCTGCTGCGATCCAAGCGCTGTTGTACGCGCGCAATGCCAGCTTCATCCATCAGTTTGTTATAACGATTGCCAATATCAATGCGTTGCTCAACTTCCCACGTAAAGCGTTCAAGCTTGGCTAGGACGATAGCACATTGCAGCGTGTCCATACGGCCGCCGACGCCAATGCGGGTATGTACATAGCGCTGGCTTTGTCCATGTACACGTATTTCACGGCATGCCTGGGCAATGGTGTCATCACTGGTAAAAATGGCTCCGCCGTCACCATAACAGCCCAGCGGTTTGCTGGGGAAAAAACTGGTACAGCCAATGGTGCTGAGATTACAGCTTTTCTTACCTTTATATTCCGCGCCAAAACTTTGCGCTGCGTCTTCGAGCACCGCAATGTTGCCGTGACGCGCGGCAATAGCATTGATCTCGTCCATATCTGCCGGTTGACCGTACAAACTGACAGGCATGATAACCTTGGTCTTATCGGTAATTTTAGCTTCAATCAAACTGACATTGATATTGCAGGCATCCGGTTCGATATCGACAAACACCGGCTTTGCACCAAGCAGCGCGATAACCTCAGCCGTCGCAACAAAAGTAAACGGTGTAGTGATGACCTCATCACCGGGACCAACACCCTGCGCCATCAGACTAATAAGTAAAGCTTCGGTGCCACTTGCAACAGTAATGCAGTGTTTTGCACCACTGAATTCCTGCAAGCGCGCTTCAAGTTCTTTAACCTCAGGGCCCATAATATACTGACCATGCTCCAGTACCGCATCGATACGCGCTTGAATCTGCGGCTGGAGTTCACGGTATTGAGTTTTGAGATCGATAAAGGGAATACTCATGCGGACTCACACGCCATGTGATCACCCTTCAAGTGATATGTGTTTTTGGTATGCGTACAGTTATAATAACCATCACCATCCAGTGGCAGCGGGATCTGTTCGCCATATTTGCTCATCCAGCCGATTTGCCTGCCCGGCACACCGACCATCAAGGCGTAGGGCTTCACATCTTTGTTGATAACGCTACCGGCACCTATGAAGGCGAACTCACCTATAGTGACGCCACAGACGATAGTGCAGTTAGCGCCAAGGGTCGCTCCCTTTTTCACTATCGTATCGCGATATTCACTTTTACGTTCGATCAGCGAGCGCGGGTTATAGACATTCGTAAAGACCATACTCGGCCCGCAGAACACACCTTCTTCTAGGATGACGTTGTCATAGACACTAACGTTATTCTGAATTTTGCAACGATCGCCAATCACCACCTGATTGCCAACAAAAACATTCTGGCCAAGCGAGACCCCTTTGCCGATATTGGCACCACCACAGACATGAACCCAGTGCCAGATACGACTGCCTTCACCTATCTGAGCACCATCATCTACAATCGCACTCGGATGGATTTGAGTTTCAGTCATCGGATTAGTACTCAAGTGGCAGCGATACGGTTTTACCGTCGCGAGCAGAAAGATAGGCAGCGATAAGAACTTCCAACGATTTCAACCCTTCACGCCCATCGGTTTCAGGTTCGGCTTCGCCGCGTAGTACATCAATAACGTTTTTGTAATAGAGCGGGTGGCCAAAGCCATAGACCGAAGTCGTTTCGTAATTGGCGGCCTGAATTTTCTCATCGTAGTCCCTAGGTTCATCAAACTGCCAGAGCTGGATATCGTTAACCGCAACGCCACCTATGCGCACAGTGCCTTTTTCGCCCAAAATTATGATACTGCCCTCCAGGTTCTTCGGGTAGGCCAGCATAGTAACGCTCATAGAACCCAATGCACCGCTGCGCCAGCGCACATTCATTACGCCGGTATCCTCAACCTCAATATCACGCGTGGTACTCATCATCGCCTGCACCTTATCGATAGGACCAATCAACCATTCCAGTAAATCGACATAGTGACTCGCCTGATTCATAAAAGCACCGCCGTCGAACTCCCAAGTACCACGCCACTTAGACTGATCATAGTATTCCTGCGGACGACTCCAGAATACATTAAGGTGAACCATGTGAATCTTGCCAAAGCGCTTTTCTTCGACAGCCCGTTTGAGTAACTGCAACGTAGTGTTGCGACGATTCTGCTTAACCACAAACAAGCGTACACCTGCTTCGTCACAGGCACGAACCATACGCACACCATCTTGCCAGCGTGTCGCCATCGGCTTTTCCGTCATCACATGCACACCATAACGCGTTGCGAGCACGGTTTGATCTGGATGAATACCACTTGGAGTACATAGCGCAACTAAATCTGGCTTTTCCTTTTTGAGCAGTTGCTCAAGATTACGATAACCCGGAACACCATACTTACCACTATACTCTTCTACGGTTTGCTTATGGGCGTCACACACGGCAACAAGCTCAACATTATCTGCGTGCTTTTCTATCGAACCAAAGTGATTTTTCGAGACTCGCCCACAACCGATGATGGCAAGACGAACTTTACGATCAATAATAGGTGCAATCATCGTAACCTCATTGTATTAAATCTTAATTTTTCAGGAATCAACATGGCTTTCCTTTGGGTGGTTTGATCAAGGCAGCTTCTTCACGCAACGTTTCAAGCTCCTTAACCAAATCGTCGTATTCCTTTTGCTTGTACTTGAAAAAGGCCAAGGTCACTCGCGCCTTTTCATCCACGCCTTTTGCAGTTAGCAGGTAGGCATAGCCCATCTTATTCTGGCTTTGGCCGAAGTTGCGCGCCTTCACCCAACCTCGTTCGATCAGCGCGTTGAGGCAATAGTTCACCCGACCTAAGCTAATTCCCATCAAACTTGCCAGCTCACGCTGACTGAGGTTCGGGTTTTTCTCAAGCTGTTTTAGCAAGCGATAGCGAAGTTCATCTGTCAGAACAGTCATTTTTTGCTATCGCACAAGCAGTATATAGCGTGTAGCCACATACTATCTTCTAGCACTGTCACGTTTCCACCTCAATATTACACAGCCAAACTAGCTATTTAGTGCGTTCATCGCATGAACGCTCCATTCTATGCCAGCGCGCCCTTAGCTGTAAAGAAGAGATCAAGCGGTAACGTTAGAAAGCGCAAATTTCTCAAGGCCCCAAACAGACTCAACAATCGCACAGCCTTTGTTCTGAATAGACCAAACTTTGATAGTGATGCACTGAAGATGGCCATCTGGCGCCGCAGACCTAAAGCCGGTCTAATCCATCATTCGGATCGGGGTTCGCAGTATGCCAGCAAAGCATTCCGGTGACTGCTCAAGGTTCATGGGTTTCAAGGCAGTATGAGCCGCAAAGGTAATTGTTGGGATAATGCGGTTGTTGAGAGCTTCTTTGGCAGCCTGAAGCAAGAACAGGTGCAATGGCAACACTACCAGACTCGGTATGAAGCACAGCAGGACATACTGGAATATATCATCATGTTCTATAACTCTAAGAGGCTTCATTCCTATTTGGATTACATGAGTCCCTGTGACTATGAACAGAAATTATTGGAAATGAAAAAAGCGGCTTAACTGGAGTGTCACAAAAAGGTTGACCACGTCATACCACGATGGCCCGCAACATAGACCTTTACGTTAAGATCGTTCATTCATGCTAATCCATGGTTTTATAACCGTGATTTTTAACCAACTCATCTCGCTCAGCAGCTTTAAGGTCTTCACTGGCCATTTCGGCAACCAACTCTTTGAATGATATCTTAGGCACCCAACCTAATTTCTCTTTAGCCTTACTTGGGTCTCCAAGCAAGGTTTCAACTTCAGTGGGTCTGAAGTAGCGAGGGTCAACAGAAACTATACATTTACCGTTAGCATCGTATCCTTTCTCACCAACGCCTTCACCTTCCCACGAAACACTAATCCCTAACTCTTTCGCTACAGCATTAACAAAATCACGAACACTGTATTGAACCCCAGTAGCAATCACGAAGTCTTCTGGTTTTTCTTGCTGTAACATCAGCCACTGCATTTCCACGTAGTCTTTAGCGTGCCCCCAGTCGCGCTTAGCATCGAGATTCCCGAGAAAGAGGCACTCTTGTAGACCAAGCTTAATTCGAGCTAACGCTCGAGTGATCTTGCGAGTCACAAATGTTTCGCCGCGCTTAGGTGACTCATGGTTAAACAAAATGCCATTGCATGCGTAGATACCATAAGCTTCGCGATAGTTGACGGTAATCCAATAAGCATAAATCTTCGCCACCGCGTAGGGTGAGCGTGGGTAAAATGGTGTCGTTTCAGACTGTGGAGTTTCCTGTACCTTGCCATACAACTCCGAGGTAGAGGCCTGATAAAAACGCGTCTTCTTTTCCAGCCCAAGAATACGAATCGCTTCAAGCATACGTAATGGACCAAGTGCATCAGAATCTGCGGTATATTCAGGCTCTTCAAATGAAACCGCCACATGACTCTGAGCGGCAAGATTGTACACCTCATCTGGCTGAACCTGCTGCATAATTCGAACCAAGCTGCTGGAGTCCGTCATATCACCGTGATGCAAGATAAAACGCTGATCTTGTTCATGAGGATCTTGGTACAAATGATCAATTCGAGCAGTATTAAAGAGTGAGGTACGGCGTTTAATACCGTGAACCTCATACCCCTTTCCCAAAAGAAACTCAGCCAGATATGCGCCATCCTGGCCAGTAACACCAGTAATCAATGCCTTCTTCATCTTCATCTTAATCCTTAACAATCATCTGTACTAGTACGTACTTCAAACTAGTATTGGAGCTACACATATAGCGCCCCCAATTCTGAACCAAATTATAGCACACCTAAGAACATCTTCTTTTTCAAACAACCAATCATTACTAACACTACCCACTGCACCCTATCTCATCAACGCATCTCAGTATCGGTCATCATTTTCACTACATCCTTCATCTTATACTGAGCGTCCCAATCCAATACTTCTAATGCCTTCTGTGAATCCCCCTTACTCTCAGCCAAATCTGCCAGCCTGAATAGCGATGAATCACTCTCAACATGATTGAGCTAGTCTAGCCCAGCAGTTGCTACAAATTCCTGTAACGAGTTTCAGCTATTGCCACCTCTTCCAGGGCCTCTAATTTACCGGCCGAAATAACTTTATCAATTTGCTCATCCCACACATCAGAATCAAATTTACTCGTATATTAATTTAGCTTATATAACGTTATCGGCTGCCCTGATAGTGGATAAGCTATTGTGGCGCATGCGTCACTTGATACTTCATATTCTCGTAACTATTCAGCTAACCCATGAAATCCACCAATTCAGCGTTAAAAAATGATCATTTACACGTGTAAACTCACATTTTTCGCCTTGCACCCGAGGGCATAAAAAAACTGGTGGATTTCATGGGTCATCGAGCAGTCACTGTTAATTTTGACTACTCGCTGAGTAGTTACACATAGTCTCTTTTCTTTAGCGCTGTCCAAATACTATTAACGGCTTCGGTAGTCGTGCTTCATCTATTTCCATCCGCTTAGCCGCAAACTCTCGCAGACGATTGTAACTGTCCCACAACAGGAGGCTATATTCCTTTGCCAGCGCAAGATCTTCAGCGAAAGCTGCTGGGCTATCCATGTATTCGTGCACCAGTCGGTTGCGTAACTTGCGCGCTTCGAGCCAACGCTCGACGTCTTCCACCACACCCAGTCTCTCGGCCCTGTTGAGCGTTTCAATTTGGCTGCCCGGCGTTTCCGCCAGAGCAAGCAACCAGCGGGGTAGCAGTTTATCAGCAATCGTATCCTGCATGCGGCCAAAGCGAGAAACAAAGGCCTCCAGGCGCTCGGCCAATTCCGGTCTCTCTTCCAGGCCGCGCACCCAGGCCGCATCAACGGGCGGTGAAAAGAGGCGCCCCCAGCTGTAAGAGAGATGTTCTCCTTCGCGAGAAACGATATCCAGCGTCCAAAGAAAGCGATCCACCGGCAACAAGTTAGTTGTTTTCATAGCCTCACCCCAGTCCGAATAGCTTCTTCGTGCACGGGCTGGCGCACCGTTTGCGGGCCAAGCACCAATACGTCGATGGGTTGATCCCCCAAACGAATTTGCAATCGAGCCACCAGTTGCAAGGCCTTGCGTTCGCATTGCGATATAGGCCTTTCCGACTGAACAAGTAAGTCGATGTCCCCTCCTCGGGCTGAGTTATCGACTCTGGAGCCGAACAATGTGACGCTGGCACCCGCACCAAATATCTCGTTTACGGCAACGCGGATAATCTTTTGTGTGCTACTGGATAGGCGCATAGATGTCATTATATCAATGGTATTAAACGGGGTCATCTCTATATTCATGTGCCATTTGATTTCTAAGTCGACGAATACTCATCCATTCATCTGGAAAAGGGGTATGAATCATTAGTCGCTGTTTTAGTGAACTAATCAAGCCGTGGAGGGTCGCAGTTTCAAAACTCAAGCCCCCTTAACGTTCTAGCTCAACCCAGCCCCGTGATGCCATATCTGAAAGTATTTTTCCGGCATCATTTGAGAGGGTATCAACATACTCATGTGCCTTATTGAGAGCATTGACTAGTTTGTCAAGATCTTCCATATATTCGTGAACCATCTGGTTGCGCATATCACGGAGTGCCAGCCATATTTCAGCGGAGTGAATTAAGCCAATTTTTTCTGCCCGATTAAGGTTGTCTATCGCAGGGCCGGTAGTCTCCCCTAGCGCATTAAGATATTGAGGTAATAATTTGTCTCCCACCGTATCCTGTAGTCGCCCAAAACGGCTCACAAAAGCATCCACGCGCTCGGATAACTCTATATCTTCATCTAGCCGTTCTACCTGCTGCCGGGTGAATGGCACTGGAAACAGGCGCTGATCAGTCAAGCCAAGATATCGGACTTCTTTCTGAACGATTCGTGCGAGAAATTGCAGGCGTAACAATTTGGCTTGTGGGATATTCACAGAACAATACCTTCTCTCTTTGCGACATCATGGATTGGAAAGCACTTTAGGTTTGGGGCCGTTATGATGACATCTATCTTTTGGCCTCTTAGTCTGTGGCTTATCCTGCCGGATATCCTTGCACTCAGCCAGGCTGGCTCATCCACTGAATAGGGGAGTTCTACCAACAAGTCTATATCACCACCACGGGCATTGTCATCAACTCGGGAGCCGAACAGGCTGACCCGTGCCTCTGCCCCGGCCAGCTCTATAACTGCCCGACAGATTGTTTCAATTTGCTGTTGTTTCAGTCTCATTGTTAGTCTTTAGAGCGAAGGATGCTTCGGGTTTGCTGTGAGGGTTTCGTGGTTTTTATCAGCATCACTTATCCCTTTAACGCTATCTGAGCATCAACCATCGTTTTGACAACATCCCTCATCTTATATTTTGCTTGCCACCCTAAAACATCCAACGCCTTCTGTGGATTCCCCTTACTCTCAGCCAAATCGGTCGGTCTGAATAGCGCTGAATCACTCTCAACATGATTTTGCCAATCTAACCCAACACTTGCAAAAGCAGTGGCTACAAAATCCTGCAACGAGTTGGTTTCACCCGTTGCAATCACAAAGTCATCAGGTTCATCTTGCTGAAGCATCAACCACATTGCTTCAACATACTCAGGCGCCCAACCCCAGTCGCGCTTAATATCCATATTCCCCAGCTTAATGACACCTTCACCAGCCTCAGCAATCTTGCACGCAGATGAAATTATTTTCTTAGTCACAAAGCGCTCGGGTCTCAGCGGTGATTCATGATTAAATAATATCCCGGAACAGGCAAACAGATCATACGCCTCTCGATAATTAGCAACCTCCCAAAAAGCAGCAGCCTTTGCTACAGCATACGGGCTTCTAGGATGAAACGGCGTGTTTTCATCAGCGCCTTGATTACCAACATCCCCAAAGCATTCGCTTGAACCCGCGCTGTAAAACTTTATTGATTTTCCTGTAAGGCGAATCGCCTCCAGTAAATTCAGCGTGCCAACACTAATACTCTCAAACGTTTCTACTGGCTGTTGAAATGAAAGCCCAACCGAACTCTGCCCCGCCAGGTTATATATCTCATCTGGCTCTACATTAATCAAAACTTGAATCACGCTTCGAAAGTCATTCA
>QIJH01000177.1 GCA_003232725.1 Chromatiaceae bacterium
GCATAACCGATTAAGCGCTTGAACGGGCCGCGTGTTGCAGCGGTGTTGTTATTCGCCATGCTGCACCGCGGCTTCGATCTGTTGATAACGGAACATCTGTGCATACCAGCCATTCAGTTGCAGCAGCTCGGTGTGACGTCCGCGTTCTTCAATGGTGCCGTGGCGCAGCACAATGATCTCATCCGCTTCCAAGACGGCCGAGAGGCGATGGCAGACGATAATATTACTGCGGCCATGTCTCGCTGTCTTGATGTGCGCAAGGATTTCTCGTTCGGTATGCAGGTCAACGGCCGAGAGGGCATCATCAAGAATTAACACTGGCGGATCGATTAACAATGCGCGCGCAATTGCGATACGCTGCTTCTGCCCACCCGAGAGGGTAATGCCGCGTTCACCGACGAGGGTCCCATACTGCTCAGGGAAGTTTAGAATTTCTTCATCGATACAGGCCAGCTTTGCCGCTGCACGCACCTCATTCAGTGATGCCTCGGGGCAGCCGAGTGCAATGTTTTCGGCAATCGTAACCGAAAATAGAAAGGGGTCTTGTGGCACCAATCCAAACTGACAACGCAGCGTTGCGAGCTTGTACGCTTGAATGTTGCGGTGATCCAAACAGATAGTTGCTTCACTGCCTTCATGCATGCGCAGTAGCAGTTGAATCAACGTGCTTTTACCGCTGCCGGTGTGGCCGACGATGCCAAAGGTACTGCCGGGGGGAATCTGAAAGTTGATGTCGTGTAGTGCATCACTGTGCTTATCATACGCAAAGCGTTTGATGTTGGCATCAATGTGAGTGCTTTCAACACGGTCGCGTCTGCCATTATCGTTAATCGCCGGTGTGGTCTGTAACAGCTCATCAATGCGCGTGTGTGCCGCCGCACCGCGCTGGATCAAATTCAACGTCCAGCCGTAGGCAAACATCGGCCAGATCAAAAAGGTGAGGTACATGGTAAAGGCAGTCAGCTCACCAATCGTCAATTCATCCTGATAGATCAGCCACGCACCGCCCGCGACCGCGAGAAAAAATGAGGTACTGACGGTGAGATAAATCACCGGGTCATACTTCGCCTCAACCTTTGCCACCGCAAGATTGGCTGCACTGACATCACGGGTCACATCGCTATAAGCGCGTTCCATCTGTGGCTGCTGCCCAAACGCCTTAATCAAACGGATACCGCTGATGTTCTCCTGTGTCTTATCATTCAACAGACTAAACTGACGCTGCGCCTCGCTAAAGGTGTCATGCATCTGGTCGCCGAATTTCCACATATAATAGCCCATGATGGGCCACGGCAGCAGAGCCAGCAGCGTCAGTTTCCAGCTCACCATCACCACCATCATGATCAGCACCACCACACCTGTCATCACGCCATCAAACAGCGCGAGGATCGCTTCACCCGCGGTCATTTCTACCGCCGTTACATCGTTGGTGGCGCGTGCCATCAAGTCACCGGTGTGGTGGCGCTGGAAGAAGCCTGGTGCCATCAAGGTTAAATGGTCATAGATCTTACCGCGCATCAGTGCCGCGAGTTTGAACGATGCACCGTAGAGTTGGCGTCGCCACAACACCCGTAAGCCGTAAATAACAATGCCGATGCCGAGTAACAGTGCAATCTCCTGCACCAAAAGCGCATAGGTCAATGTATCGTTCGCCACTGAATCGACCAGCTGCCCAGTGATCCACGGTGCCACCATCGCCAGGCAAGAGATCATCAGCAACGCCACCAAAGCGATTGCGTAACGTTGCCAGTAAAGGCGGAAAAACCAGCCGAGTTTTCGCAGGATTGTCATGGAGTGATTTGGATGGCCAATCTGTTAATGCTTTATATACCCGTAGCGATTGGGCTTTAGGTCTAATTGCACGCCCTGTTTCCCCTCTAACTGTGTTGAGATTCCGTGCAATAGAGTGACTATTACGCGTCATTTCGCCTTGCCATGAGGCAAATACGACGCACACTTAAACCTAAATCCCAATCGCTACGGGTATATATCATCCCTTCGAGTTTTTTGTTAAACCTTAGTGGTCAAAGTATACCGTAGATTTTACTTTGATGTGGTGGTGGCTTCTGCAGATGAGATGGTGATAAGTGGCAACGTGTTTTCTAACGCGGCCTGCCAGCTCTCCTGCTGCAAGCCAAATACTTTATTAAGACGAGTGCAATTCATGCGTGAGTTTTTGGGACGTTCTGCAGGTGTTGGATAGGCGTTGCTTGGAATGGGGTGAATCTCTTTTACCACAAGCGAGGTATTGTTTTGTTTTGCAAGGCGAACTATTTCTGATGCAAATCCGTGCCAGCTAGTCTCACCATTACAACACAGATGGTATGTGCCACTCTTTAATACAATGGAGCTGTCTGTTATCTGATTTAATATTTGAGCGGTGGTATCTGCGATGAATTTGGCAGATGTTGGCGCACCAATTTGATCGTCAATAATATTCAGGGCTTCTTTTTCTGCGGCCAGTTGCAGGATGGTTTTAACAAAGTTATTGCCGCGCTCACCATAAACCCATGAGGTGCGAAGGATGATATGTGCAGCTTCTGTCGCTTTGATGGCCTGTTCGCCTGCGAGTTTGCTTTTGCCATAAATATTCAGAGGTGCGGCTTTGTCTTCTTCGCGCCAGGGCTGAACACCGCTACCATCAAAGATATAGTCGGTGGAGTAGTGAATGAGAACGGCACCAATGAGTGCTGCCTCTTTGGCAAATATACCGGGCGCGATGCCATTGATGACGAAGGCTAAATCAGGTTCTTTTTCTGCCTGGTCTACGGCGGTATATGCGGCGGCGTTGATGATAATGTCAGGTTTTATCTCCCGTATGCATTGACGTATTTGTTCGCGATTGGTGAGGTCAAGGGTGGTACGGTCAAAGGCGAAAATCTCATTTTTTTCGCTAAGCGAATGCAGCAGTGCTGAACCTACCTGGCCGTTGGCTCCGCTGAGTAAAACTCTTGCTCTGGAAGGCGGCATTATTTTGTTTCGTAGCGTGGCAGGCGCTTTTGATCGATTTGGTTGAGTGGCAAGGCCTGTCGATCTTTTTCGGATAGTTGTGGCTGTTCGCTGGGCCAGACAATACCAATGTCACTATCATTCCATAAGAGACTGATTTCGCTCTCTGGGTGATATAGCTCGCTGCATTTGTAGGTGAAGAGCGCTTCGTCACTGGTGACGCAGAAGCCGTGGGCAAAACCTGCTGGGATATAGAGTTGATGTTTGTTTTGTGCGGACAGGGTGATGCCGACCCACTGTCCAAAATGGGGGGAGCCTGGCCGCACATCGACGGCAACATCAAATACTTCACCTTGCAGTACCGAGACTAGCTTCCCCTGCCCGTGGGGGTGCTGTAGATGTAGCCCGCGCAATGTGCTCTGTTTTGACAATGAGAGATTGTCTTGTACAAAGGGGCCGGGAATTCCTGCTTGTTGATAGCGAGTATGGTGATAGCTCTCTACAAAATAGCCGCGCTCGTCACCAAATACGTTGGGTTTGATGATGAGTACGTCGGGCAGAGATGATTCAATGACTTCCATGATTAGTGGCGTTTCTCAAGCAGTGATAGTAGATAGGTGCCATATTGACTGTTGCTGAGTGGTTGAGCTAATTGTTCCAGTTGTTGACTGTCAATGTAGCCCATGCGCCAGGCTATCTCTTCGGGGCAGGCGATTTTTACGGTTTGTCGCTCTTCAATCATTTGAATAAAGTGGCTAGCCTGTAGCAGTGATTCATGGGTGCCTGTGTCGAGCCATGCCATGCCGCGCCCCAGTACTTCGATTTTTAACTGCTTGCGATCGAGGTAAACACGGTTCACATCGGTAATCTCAAGTTCGCCGCGTGGTGATGGCTTAAGTTGTTTGGCGATTGAGACGACCTGATTGTCGTAGAAATAAAGGCCGGTGACGGCGATATTGGAGGGCGGCTTCTCTGGTTTCTCTAAGATATCATTGACGTTGCCTTGCTCATCAAATGAAACAACACCATAACGCTGCGGGTCTCGTACAGTATAGCCAAAGACAGTCGCCCCTTTGCTTATTGTCGCAGCATTTTGCAGTAGCTTTGATAGTTTGTGGCCGTAATAGAGGTTGTCACCCAGGATTAAGCAGACGTTATCACTGCCGATGAATTCCTCGCCGATAATAAATGCCTGTGCGAGTCCTTCTGGTTTTGGTTGTTCAGCGTAGCTAAGATTGATGCCCCAGGTTGAGCCGTCACCGAGCAGTCGCTGGAACAGTGGCAGGTCCTGTGGTGTGCTGATGATTAAAATGTCAGTGATGCCGGCGAGCATCAATGTGCTTAGCGGATAGTAAATCATTGGCTTGTCATAAACCGGTAGTAGCTGTTTACTGACGACCTTGGTGACGGGGTGTAAGCGGGTGCCACTGCCGCCTGCTAAAATGATCCCTTTCATGGTGTTGTCTCCAGCCCTAATCGTTCGCCGTGGTAGCTGCCATCCAGTATATGCTGCCACCAGTCACTATTGTTAAGGTACCACTGTACTGTTTTGCGCAGGCCAGAGTGAAAGTCTTCCTGCGGTTGCCAGTTTAGTTCATTAGCAATCTTGCTGGCATCAATCGCATAACGAAGGTCGTGCCCGGGACGGTCTGCGACAAACGTGATTAGTGAGTCGTGCGGTTTGTGAGGTGAGTCTGGCAGTAGCTCATCGAGTAGTTCGCAGATGCCTTGTACCACTTCCAGATTGGTTTTCTCATTGTGCCCGCCAATGTTATAGCTTTGCCCGGGGCGGCCGTGAGAGAGTACATTGAATAGTGCTCGTGCATGGTCGTCAACGTAGAGCCAGTCACGCACATTAGTACCATCACCATAGATCGGTAGTGGTTCTCCACGCATCGCTTTGAGCATGATGAGTGGGATCAATTTTTCCGGGAATTGATAGGGACCATAATTATTCGAGCAGTTGCTCATCACAACGGGCAGGCCGTAGGTGTGATGCCAGGCGTTAACCAGATGGTCTGATGATGCCTTGCTGGCTGAGTATGGTGAGCTGGGTTGGTACGGGGTTGTTTCACTGAAATACCCTGTTTCACCCAGTGAGCCAAAGACCTCATCGGTTGAAATGTGATGAAAGCGGAAGCGTTCTTTTGCTGCCTCGTCTAGTTGTTGCCAATAGTCGAGGGTCTGTTGTAGCAACATATAGGTGCCGATGATATTGGTCTGAATAAATTCGGAGGGTCCTGCTATGGAGCGGTCAACATGGGACTCCGCTGCCAGATGCATGATCGCATCAGGTTTGTGCCGCTGAAGTATTAACGCGATTTTTTCGCCGTTGCAGATATCAGTTTGTTCAAAGTGATAGCGGGAAGAGCTTACCACCTCACTTAGTGATTCCAGATTTCCTGCATAAGTAAGTTTGTCTACATTAATAACGGTTACATCATGTTCTTTAATTAACAGTCGTATTAATGCAGAGCCAATAAATCCTGCGCCACCGGTTACCAGTAATTTCATTTTTTTAAGCTACTTGAATAGAAAGTCACCCCAGGTTGAAGTTTTCCGGGAAGCTTGAATGAGCTTAAAATACTAGCATGGCTATCGCTAATGCAGCAAGGAATGGCCGCCGTCGGGTTGATATGAGTGGTAGTTGTGTAATGAAACCGGGCCCTTATTTGATGGGCCCGGTTTTTGTTACTATGTGCTTGCTATATTGAGGTTATGCCACAATTTCTGCGTTGGCCCAGTCTGGTTCATGGTGTAGAAATGAAAACCGGGTGCACCGTTGTCGAGCAGTTTTTGGCACATTTGGGTCACTACCTCTTCACCAAAGGCGACTAGCGATACCTTGTCATCGCCGTAACCATCTAGCCGTTTTGCAATCCAGCGTGGTACCTCTGCGCCGCACATATCTGAGAAGCGTTTGAGATTACTGTAGTTGGTGATCGGCATAATGCCGGGGATGATCGGGATATCGATGCCGAGTTTTTCACAGTCATCCACAAAACGAAAATAGGCATCGGTATTGTAGAAGTATTGTGTGATCGCTGCATTGGCACCCGCTTTGACCTTGCGGGCAAAGTTTTCCATGTCTACCTGCGCGTTGGGCGCCTGTGGGTGGAACTCCGGATAGGCGGCGACCTCGATATGAAAGTGATCACCCGTTTCACTGCGAATAAACTCGACCAGTTCATTGGCATAGCGAAATTCGCCGGTTTCACGCATGCCGGAGGGCATATCGCCACGCAGTGCGACGATGCGTTTAACGCCGAGCTCAATGTAGCCATTGAGCAGTGCGCGAATTCCTTCCGCTGTCGAGCCGATGCAGGAGAGGTGTGGCGCTGCCGCATAGCCCTTTTCCTGAATTGCTTTTACCGTATTGAAGGTGCCTTTTTGCGTACTGCCACCGGCACCAAAAGTGACCGAGAAGTAGGCTGGATTTAACGTGGCCAACTCCGACAGGGTTTTGCGCAGGTTCTCCGTTCCCTTTTCTGTCTTGGGTGGGAAGAACTCGCAGCTGAAAGATTTTTCATATGTCATATTAAAAACCAGGGTAAAGGTTCAAATACAGGGTAAAGGGGTAAGGATAAAGATACAAGAGGTGATGTAGGGCACGTATGTGCCCTACATGTTTTTACTTTCCCCTTTTACTCTTTTTCCCTTTTCTCTGCAGTTAATAACGGTAGTGGTCTGGCTTGTATGGGCCTTCCACTGGCACACCGATGTAGTCTGCCTGCTCTTTGCTCAGAGTGGTTAAATTGACACCGATCTTCGCCAGATGCAGGCGTGCAACTTCTTCATCCAGATGTTTCGGCAGGATGTGAACGTTGATTTCGTACTGCTCACGACGAACGAAAAATTCGATCTGTGCCAGCACCTGGTTGGTGAAAGAGTTAGACATGACAAAGCTGGGATGGCCGGTACCACAGCCGAGGTTTACCAGGCGTCCTTCGGCTAGCATGATGATGCGGTTGCCGCTGGGTAGTTTAATGTGATCAACCTGTGGCTTGATGTTTTCCCATTCATACTGACGCATGCCGTTGATGTCGATTTCGTTATCGAAGTGACCGATGTTGCAGACGATCGCCTGATCTTTCATCTGTACCATATGGTCATGCGTGATAATGTCTTTGTTGCCGGTGGTGGTGACAAAGATGTCGCCGATTGAAGCCGCTGCATCCATGGTGACGACGCGGAAGCCTTCCATTGCGGCCTGCAGTGCGCAGATAGGGTCAATCTCGGTGATCATGACCGTTGCCCCCAGTCCTTTTAGCGACTGTGCAGAACCTTTGCCGACATCACCGTAGCCCGCAACGATGGCGATCTTGCCCGCGATCATCACATCAGTCGCACGCTTGATGCCATCAACCAGCGATTCACGGCAACCATAGAGGTTATCGAACTTGGATTTGGTGACTGAGTCGTTAACATTCATTGCAGGGAATAGCAGCTCGCCGCTTTCAACCATCTCATACAGGCGGTGTACGCCAGTGGTGGTCTCTTCGGTGACACCCTGAATGTTAGCGGCCTGTTTGGTCCAGAACTGGTTGTCTTCTTTTTGCATGCGCGCCAGGACGCCGAGGATGCATTTCATCTCTTCGTTGTCGGTGGTCTCGGGGCCAGGAACGACGCCACTCTTTTCATATTCAACACCTTTGTGAACCAATAGGGTTGAGTCACCGCCATCGTCGAGGATCATGTTGGCGGTTTCACCATTTGGCCATCTGAACGCCTGCTCGGTACACCACCAGTACTCTTCCAGCGTTTCGCCTTTCCATGCGAAAACGGGTACGCCTGAGGCGGCAATCGCTGCGGCCGCGTGATCCTGAGTTGAGAAGATGTTGCATGATACCCAGCGTACTTCAGCACCCAGAGCAGCCAGTGTTTCGATCAGGACGGCGGTCTGGATGGTCATGTGCAGGCTGCCCATGATACGAGCACCTTTGAGTGGTTTTTCAGTGCCGTATTTTTTGCGCAGCGCCATCAGACCGGGCATTTCGGTCTCGGCGATGTTCATCTCTTTGCGGCCCCACTCGGCTAGTGAGATATCGGCGATTTTATAATCGGTAAATTGAGACATTCGTTGTCCTCCAAATTTAACCGAGCGCCGTTGTTTGGCAGGTGTTTCCCATGAATCCCGGGGTCCTGTCGCAGCGCTCCTCAGCATGAGGGAGAAGCTTTAAGTTTAGTTGAATTCTTCCTATCGGTAGATCAGGTTGCGAAGTTTAATCCAGATTGGGGTGTGAATAAAACCCCAATCTGTGTGATTTTCTTAACAATTTGGACTATTAAATACCGGCGGCAGCGCGTAGTGCGTCAGCTTTGTCGACTTTTTCCCAGGTGAAGTCAGGCTCTTCACGGCCGAAGTGACCATAGGCGGCAGTGGCACGGTAGATGGGACGCAGTAGATCAAGCATTGCAATCAGCCCTTTTGGGCGCAGGTCGAAGTGTTCTCGCACCAACTCAACAATTTTGTCGTTTGAAATTTTACCGGTACCAAAGGTTTCAATTGAGATTGAAGTGGGTTCCGCCACCCCAATCGCATAAGAGACCTGAATTTCACAGCGATCCGCTAAACCGGCAGCAACCACATTCTTTGCTACGTAACGCCCGGCATAAGCGGCTGAACGATCAACCTTTGATGGGTCTTTGCCAGAGAACGCACCACCACCGTGGCGTGCCATGCCGCCATAAGTGTCAACAATAATTTTACGCCCGGTCAGGCCGCAATCACCGACTGGGCCACCCACTACAAAACGGCCAGTTGGGTTGATGTGGTACTGGGTGTCAGCGTTGATCCATTCTGCTGGTAGTACTGGTTTGATGATCTCTTCCATGACCGCTTCGCGGAGATCGTCGGTGCTGATTTCCGGGTTGTGCTGGGTTGACAGTACGACCGCTTCGATGCCGACTGGTTTGTGATCTTCATAACGGAAGGTGACCTGGCTTTTTGCATCGGGGCGCAGCCACGCCAGCGTGCCGTTTTTACGTACTTCGGCCTGGCGTTTGACCAGCTTGTGCGCGTAGTGAACGGGTGCAGGCATCAATACATCGGTCTCATTGCTGGCGTAGCCAAACATCAGCCCCTGATCACCGGCGCCCTGTTCGTGGTTTTCAAACTCATCCACACCTTGCGCAATATCGGCCGACTGTTTGTCGATTGAGGTGATGACTGCGCATGATTCCCAGTCGAAGCCCATCTCTGAACTGTTGTAGCCGATCTCTTTGACGGTCTTACGTACGACGGCTTGCATATCGACCCATGCTGAGGTGGTTATTTCACCCGAGAGGATCACCATGCCGGTGTTGACCATGGTTTCACAGGCAACGCGCGCGGCTGGATCCTGCTCGAAAATAGCGTCCAGTACTGCATCAGAGATTTGATCGGCAACCTTATCCGGGTGGCCTTCAGAAACAGATTCAGAAGTGAAGAGATGTGATGTTGTCATGCCGTCCTCTTTGGAGTATGTATTGCAGATTTTCATCTGCCCGTGAAGTTGTTCCTGTTCACGATGATTATTTGATACCAAATATTAAAGTATTGCGATTGTAACGGCTTGTTAGCGATGTGTCATTAGTCTAACGTACCATGTTGGAGCAATTGGGTTTAAAAAGTGCTTGAAGTTAGTGTCTAATGTCGACAGTCCCGATACTCCATCATTTCTCAATCACAGAAGACCCGCGAGTCAACAGACAAAAGAAGCATGAACTGCCGGGTATCTTTTACCACCCTAAGCCCCGTCATTTATGGTGTGGGTAATTGGCTGGCTGTTGAAGAGTTCTGTAAAGCTTAAAGCAGATTGGCTTACACGAATAGACGCTATTGGCATAGATGGCTGACTCTTCGCCACTCAACAGGCTGGTGAAGAAAATTGAGTAGTGCAGGTTACCTTTGCTGTCATCGGTTCGCTTGATAAAGTCGATTTTTATCGAGACCTTTACACGAGTCTATTTCCCGCTCCAGCCGCGTTATAAATGTTCTCAAAATAGTCATTTACTTCGTGTAAATTCTTTTTTTCGATCATTTATGTCTTGCTGGAATGAAAACTAGTTCTCGTGCAAAGGTCTCTTATCAACATTGATGTGTGCTTCGTGACCATAAATACTTCTTTGTTTTCCGTTAGAACCGGCTTTAACATTCCGCCTTTAGGCGTAATCGTGTTTTGAACCTTACTATAAGGGCTGTCACGCTTTTTTGCCTTTGGGTTTTGAATGGATATCTGATAGCAGGGTTTCAATACGTGACCAGGTAATCAGCTCATGAACATCATCCAGCTCTTTTAAAGCGTCATGCTCAATGAGCATCGATTCTGCCAAGCTGCGTTGCTTAAGGTTTTTCCATGCCATTTTCCTTTTTCCGGGAAGCATCTTGAATGTAGGCTATTGTCTCAGATTATCCAGCTTAGTTCTCAAGTGTTCGTGCAAAGGTCTCATGGAGTATGTTGCTACGACGCAAGGTGTCGTTGGAGCGGGTGATTAATTGTCAGCTGAGGCCTCTTTGAGCTGGCAATGTGGCCGACTGACGTTTGTAGTGTATAAGTTTGGGGTTAACAGAGAAACTCCTGCGTCTGATGCAGGCAGGTAGCTTCCATCGTTACCGGTTTCACTATAAAGCCCGCCACATCGGCTCGGGGGGGGGCTTGAGAGTGAGTTGTTTTTCGGCACCTGAAAATTCCAGTTTATATGTGCCCTGAGCAGACTCAAATAATCATGATTTTTTGATTTATTTATTGTTTACT
>QIJH01000124.1 GCA_003232725.1 Chromatiaceae bacterium
ATGAAATCCACCCGTTCAGCGTTAAAAAATGATCATTTACACGTGTAAACTCACATTTTTCGCCTTGCACCCGAGGGCATAAAGAAACTGGTGGATTTCATGGGCGATCTGAGCAGCCACTGTTAATTTTGACTACTCGCTGAGTAGTTACAAATATTAAACCTATTAATCAATGTATTGGGCCGAATTATTAGTATGCCCTTATGGAATATAAAACAGTGAACGCCGTACGCACCCATAAGACCAGTCGTCCCTTTGTCTGTCATCATGTTCCGCGAACTGATTTGATCGCACAGCTTGCCAAGGTCACAACTATGCCGGTAACCGCGGTGATCGCACCCCCTGGTTTTGGAAAAACAACCTTTGTTTCCAGTTATATAGAGTCATTATCGAATATTTCACTGTGGTATTGTGTAGATGAGGGTGATGCAGATCTAGCGAGCTTTTTTCATTATTTCAGTCAGGGGATAATAGATATCACCATGCCCCGAGGTATTCCTATCCCTCATTATCAAGCAACAGATGCATTAAATATCAAAGAATTTTCACGTCGATATTTTAGTTGTCTTTATCAACGATTAGAGCAGCCATTTTTTATCATTTTTGATGATTTTCATGAATGTCAATCACAACAATGGGCTGATGTCGTTAGCGTGGCAATCGACGAACTCCCTGCGGCTTGTCGAGTTATTTTGGTTAGTCGAGAAACTTTGCCCGCAGAACTTGCACGATTGAAGCTGAATCAAAAAATCCATACCATTGGTGAGGATGATTTACGATTTAATGAACAAGAACTCATTAAACTGGCATCAATTAACGATATTCCTTCTATGTCTATCGAAAAAAGAAAGCAGATACAGGCAACCATGAATGGCTGGGCAGCCGGTTTAACGTTATTGTTTTCTAATCGAGATTGCTCGACTCAGGGAGTATTGTTAGCGGTTGATATAAAACACGACTTATACAATTATTTTGCCAATGAGGTGCTGCGAAATATCGAGAGTGAAGTGCATGATGTTTTGTATCGTAGTTGTTTTCTAAAGGACATATCAGTTGCACATGCGATAAAGTTATCGGCGAATAATGCGGCAGCCGATATTTTACAAAATTTGCATGCCCGAAATTATTTTACTTATCGTGTCAGTGATACCGACACCGATACGGTGTATCGGTTTCATCCTTTGTTTAAGTCATTTCTGATGGCCCAAAGCAAGAAAAAACTGAGTGCCAAGCGCTTGCTCGAAACGCAACAAAAATCGTTCGAAATACTTGAGCATGAGGGGACTATTGCAGAAGCCGCTGGACTACTTATTGCTGCCAGTAACTGGACTCAGCTGACACATTTTACAATTCAATATGCTCAAAAACTGGTTGCTTCAAACCGTACGCAGACCCTCTTAAAGTGGTTGCAACACATTCCGTTGACGATGATCGAACGTTCTGGTTGGCTATTATTTTGGCGCGGAATTTGTATTCTTTCTGTGCGCCCACAGCTGGCACGTCAAGATTTTATAACGGCATTTAATTTATTTAGCAATGAAGCAGATGCAACAGGTAAATGTTTATCTTTGTCGGGAGTCATTGATTGTTTCATTCATGAACGAGATGATTTTACACCGTTAGATCAGTGGATTTTTCATGTTGATCAACTTGAAGAAACAGTCCTAACACAAGTGTCGCCACACGCTGTTGCGAGGCTTTCTATTAGCATGTTTTCTGCGTTATTGCATCGCGCACCCGATCATCCTCAGCTGGTTAATTGGCTTGACCGGGTGCAAAAGATTCCTTCGAATGTATTGCCGACTTTTCTTGATATTAAAAGAAAAACCTATGTTATTTTACACTATCTCTGGCAAGGTGATTTCCGTTCTGCCGAAATAAACCATGCTTTGTTAGTAAACAAACTGGAAAACAATCATGACCCAATCACTAACATCGTTTCCCATATCATTCACAGTTGTGTTTTATGGAGTTCAATTGGTGATTGTCAAAGCGCGTTGGCTGTCGCTAAAAAAGGGCTAGAAGAAGCAGCAAACTACGGGGTGTCACTGGCGAATATTGGTTTGCTTAGCCATGGTGCTGCGGCCGCGTTGATGATGCATAATAGCAAAGAGGCTGGTGAATTACTGCACATAGCGGCTGATTATGAGGATGACACAAGACGTACACATTTAGTCTTCTATTACATGTTGCATGCGGTTCATTCTTTTCAAACAAGTGATGTCGAAGCGGCATTTCATCATGCGCAAACCGCACTTCGTTATGCTTCCCAAATCGGTATCCCATTTTTTAATGCATCCTCTCATGGCTTATTAGCTCAACTTTATTTTATCAAAGGAGATGTCCTCAAAGCTAAAAAACAAAGTGCTATAGCAAACTCCATTGCACTTAAAGTAAACGATAAGTTTAACCAGTTTAACGCATTTTTGTTTGACGCCATTCTCGTTTGGTCTGAGGGACAGCACGCCTCAGCGCTAAGTTTGATAAGAAGTGCATTGAAGCTGGGTGGGGAAAATAAGTTGCTACCGGGTTTATGGGTTTGTAATGAGGCGTTATCTCAGATGTTAGTGGAAGCAATACGACATGGGGTTGAAGCCCCGTATGCCTATAAAATTATTGATAAACGTCATTTGATGCCGAAAAATCCACCTTATGACATAGAGGAGTGGTCGTGGCCAATCAATATCTACACTTTGGGTCGTTTTGAAATACATATTAATGGACAGCCGCTAAAGCTGCTCGGCCGCAGTCGCCCTAAAGTGTTTGCACTCTTAAAGACCCTTATCGCATTTGGAGGGGAGAATGTCCGTGAAGAACTCATCAGCGAAACTATCTGGCCAGATTCAGAAGGTGATGCTGCTCACCAATTATTCAATACCACTCTTTTTCGACTACGAAAACTGTTCGGCCAGAATGAGGCGATTATTAACCGTGAGGGTCAATTATCGCTGAATAGAGATATCTGCTGGATTGACACGTGGGCGCTAAACGCGAGTGCAGATAAGTTAATATGGCTGGTCAATAAAGGCAATGCCAGCGATGACGGTAACCACGAAATGGAGCAGATCTTTCAATGTTATAAGCAAGTTAGCAATTACTATCATGGCGATTTTTTTCAATCCGAAGAAACACTTCCTGTTGTTATACAGCAACGTTTACGCAAACGTAAAAAATGGGCGCATGCGCTTTATACCGTTGTGGATTATTGGTCGAAAAATGAGCTATTTGAACAAGCAGAAGCTGGTTTGGAGACACTTTTGGCAGGGAATTCACTCGAAGAAAAAGCATATCGATTATTGATGGATTTGTATATTGTGCGCGGGCGTTATTCTGAAGCAGCAATGGTTTATAATAATTGTGAAAAAGCATTAAAAACTGGTTTAAATGTAAGTCCATCTATAGCAACAAAACGAGTTTTTTCTAAATTAGAAAAATTAAATACCTAATATTTCGGTAAGGCCAATAGTAGTTTTCCTCCTGATCAAATTCTGAAAAATAGCAAAATAAAGAAACGTTTTCATTCATCTCTTTACTGCTATTTCAACTGGAAAATAATTTTTCGGCTTGCCTCGGTGAGTTGTTATTTCAGGTGTTGATCTGGGCCAGGTTCAGTCCCTGCTATGCCGCTAGTTACGGGGCTATTTTACCCGCTCGAACTGCCGTCAGGGTCATTTTTTCTTTGAACTCACTGGGATGCTGTTTACGTTTCTTGCAGCATGGTTATGGTGCTCTTTAATTTAGTATGTCAGCGCTTAACAACCTGTCTAGGTTTCGGGTACTACTTCACTTTTTCTTGGTGCGACAGAAAGACTAAAAGAAAAAATAGTTCCTTGATTCGGCACACTACTCACTTCAATACGACCACCATGAAGCTCGATTATCTTTTGACTGATCGGCAGGCCAAGCCCACCAGGTTGAGGCCGATTAGTATTATCTGCAACCTGGTAAAAACGTTCGAAAATGTGTGGTAAATTCTGTGGTGAAATACCGTGTCCTGTATCACAGACACTGGTTAACACAGATGCCTCGTGTTGTTTAAATTGGATGTTAATACTACCGTGACTGGTACATTTCATCGCGTTGCCGATCAGGTTTTCCAGTACGCGGGCTATCAAGCTGATATCTGCATAAACAAAAAGGGTCGTAGTAGTACTTTCAACTGACAATGAAATCTGCTTTTTTTCTGCCTGGAGTTGGAATTTTTGCGTGATATCCTGAGCTAGTTCAGCAAGATTAAAGGGTTCGCAATTCAGTGTCGTCTCCTGTGCCTCCAGGCAGGTCAATTCAAATAACTCACTTATCAAGAGGGTGAGCCGCTCACTGCTTTTTAATGCCAGTTGTCGATACTTCTTCTTTTCTCCATCATTCAGCGCTTCATCTTTAAGCACCAGCGTCTCCAGGTAACCATGAAGAATAGCGACTGGAGTACGCAGGTCATGCGAAACATTAGCGACCAGCTCTCTGCGCAGTTGGTCTTGATGCTTGAGGTCATCAAGTTGCATTACGATGCGCTGTGCCATCTCATCAAAGGTAGTGGCGAGCTGGTCAATTTCATCACCTTGTATTTGTTGTTTTGATATCGTCTCAAATTGACTGAAGTCACCACCTCTAAAATCATCCATATTTTCACTTAGCTGGTTGAGACGGCGCGTTAATTTATAAAATAGTATTAGACCTGCCAACAGTCCCAATAACAGGCTGCCGACCAATGTCCAACCACTCTGGCGTAAGAGAAAGCTCTCATTAATAAAACGCTCAATGTCATCATATTGCTCACCGCGTAGCACCACATAGAGGTATCCTTCCGGGGCTTCAGATGATGGTACTGGTGTCACAGAAAATACCTTGTTTTGATCATGGCTACGAGGATCATCACCTAACAAAGGTAAGCGCGTTCCGCTTAAAAAGGCTTTTATCGGAGCAAGTGACACACCCTTGCGTTTGACCTTTCCCGGATCAGCTGAATAAGAAAGAATTTTGCCATCAAGATCGAGCAGATAGATTTCAATACTGGGATTAATTACCATGTAAGTGGAGAATGTCTCTTTCAATGCTGGTTGATTTATACGACCAGATTCCACCAGATTACGGTCCATTACCAGGTTTTTTGCAAGATCAAGGTTCAGTTTTTGTATAACTTCCTGGTGATAATAACGAGCATTGGACAGCGTGATGAATGCATATATTACCCCGACTACTAGCAGCAACAGTACGAGTGAAAAAGAGAGCTTGGCATACAGGGTACGAAACATTAAAGTAACTCATCATTAAATTTATACCCCACCCCCCATACGGTGAGGATATAGTGCGGCTTAGCAGGATCGTTCTCTATCTTGTTACGTAAGCGATTGATGTGAGAATTAACTGTATGCTCATAACCTTCATAGCGGTAGTTCCACACTTTATCCAATAACTCAGCACGGCTATATACGCGCCCCGGGTGGCTGGCAAAATGAAGCAACAGGTCAAACTCTTTTGCAGTCAGTTCTATTTTACTGTCAGCTAACAGTACCTGATGCTTCTCTGTGTCAATCACAAGATTCGCAAACTGTAGTCGCTGGCAATCAGTTTTGGCAGTGGACGCTGGTATTGTCTCCATACGGCGAAACTGTACCTTTACCCGTGCCATTAACTCCGGCAAACTAAAAGGTTTGACGATGTAATCATCTGCGCCCATCTCCAGCCCAAGCACTCTATCCAGCTCTGAAGATTTGGAGGTGAGCATGATAATGGGTACATAACGCATCTGATTGCGCAGGCGTTTACACACCTCTAGCCCATCAATCACTGGCAACATCAAGTCAAGAATCACTAACTGATAGTCACCTTGTTCAAAACAATCGAGGCCACGTGCGCCATCGGCAGCAATATCAGCATCACAGTGAATATCTTTGAGATGTAACTGTACCAGATTAGCAATCTCGGTACTGTCTTCAATGATCAGCACTTTATGGTTCATAGGGTCGATTCCATTACGGCAACTTGTCAATATAGCTAATTGCTTGCGATTATACACCGTGCCTTCACCTGAGCGAAGGCACGTTACACCATTATTGCAAACGGGTGACCTGCACCTTCATTGCCGGATTATCAAAACGGTGCGACTGATCCAGCACCGATGTCTCCAGCCCATCGATCGCGCTGACCACACCGGGATGGATAATAATGAAATCACTATCATTGCGAACAGCATTAAAGCCTTCACCACCCTGGCCTGGAAGGTCACTTGCGGCCTCACTATTTCCTTCAGTTCCTGCATCATACACATTGGCATAAAATGTAATGCTAGCCCCTGCAGTCAGTTGATCAACGTCAGCACCATTCAGTGCAGCAAAGCCATCATTGGTATTTACTAGCATACCTGCAAGGCTCAGCTGATACTCGCTGCTGGTACCCGCGAGCATAAAACGCTCGCTCGCCCCAACTACGATTTTTGCTGATCCGCTAGCAGTATCAAACACTTCTACATTGGTATTTGCGTCGGCAAGAAGCGCGTTATTATCTCCTCCTTCAGCAAGAATTTCTAAAGCCATACTGGATTTTTCGCCCATCATAAATGGTTGGTATGCAGTACGATGCAGAATGACAGCTACAGGTGATATCGCCTGGTTCTGGGTTAAATTAGTCACATCAACTTGAAATTGTCGTTGAAGGGAGGGACTATCATCAGGAGGCGTGCCACTACTGGGAGGGCTGTCACCATCATGGAAACACCCCTGTAACAGAAGTGCTGCAATAGCTGTCGCGATCACTTTTAATGTTAATGAAGTTCTCATCACTACCTCCTTAATTAACCGTAATGACAAGTTGTGCCACTGGATTTAACCAACGATGTACCCCATTATTTAAGTCACTCGCGCCACCATTGAGGTCACCATCACCTAAATTTCCACGATGAATATGGACCGTAGTATTGCTCTCTGTTGCGGTTAACCCGCCACCTCCTGTGCCTGCATTGCCACCAGGAGCGGCAGGGATTCCCAATACACCTGTTGCACCACTGCCATCAAGCACTATTTCATTATTGGCTTCAGTGCCTGCATCATAAGCATTAAGATAGTAGGTGTAGGTACCTGCAACAGTGGGAAGCTCAAGGCTATCAAGACCCACAAAACCATCATTGGTCGGTAATAACATCGTTACTAGTGTCAACTGTGTGTTGCTGTTATTCGTCATCATATTAAAGCTGACACTGGCACCAGGAGCCAACAGGCCATCAGCAGGGTTTTCAACCACATCGCCTGACACCGCCTGTACATCGCTTGACAGGCCTGAAATATTACCGCCTTCAGCCATCATCTGTAGATTGCTGGATGCAGCACTGCCCGCCATAAACAGATGCGTGTTGACATCATGCGCAGCGGACAATATCGGCGTAAAATAGATGCCATGAGTAAGATTGGTAAGCTTAATATCAAGATCTTGCGCCATAGCAGGGGCTGATGCCAATACGCCCAGGGCAAGCAGAGCTAAATGCTTATTTTTCATTGGATGATCCTTCTGTTGGAGTTAATAACAAAACTACGACCCCATTGAACACACATTTCTTCACGTACCTATCTCGCAATCATCACAAATGGTTAACATTATTCAAACAAGAGACCCAGAATAAGGAGTTACATGAGAACTAAATTCTTTAACAACAATGAGACCCTTGTCAATTTTCTACTGCATAGGGTTATCACCATTAACAACGCAAGGTTTTTCTTATGTTTTCAATGCAAAAGTTTTTAAACACTCACATCAGTCTCGGCAAATGGCGGTTACCAGGGTAAACCACTGAAAGCGATGCTAGCGTTGAGGAAAGCGAGCTAAAACCTCAATCAGGTAATACTTTAACAAATGTCCCTGCCTCAATCGCTTTATCACATATCATAAAAGATGGAAACTCACCAATGGCTGGCCCAGGTTCAATTGCCATCTGAAGGGCGCCTCTATTAATTTTGGGCGTAGCAGATTGAATTCAAAATTTGTTACATCAAGGCGTCAATAGCAGGTAATACCCAAGGGGGCACACCGTAGCGGGACTATTACC
>QIJH01000083.1 GCA_003232725.1 Chromatiaceae bacterium
GTCATGAGTTGCGCAATAGACAGCAAACCTGCGCGTGAAGTGAGTAGGTCATTTGTTGTGTCGAGTTTATAAGGTAGAATATGCATAAGTCCTGGTTGTTTCACTCATTGGGTGATGGTCTGTTTAGTCACAAACCATTATACAGCCAAGGCTTTCTGCGTTTTCAGGTTTCCTATCTGGGGATTAGGGCAACACAACGAACTTGCGGTTCCCGCACAAAATGCGGTATAGTGGTATTCACTTATCTGGGCGCCTGTGGTCATACGCCCTCTGCTAAACATTAGCAGTAGACAGATAACAGCACTGCTACCGCTCCCAGAGTTGGATCGCAGCGCACCCCGAACTGAATAATCAGATCACCCCGCCTCAGACTGCACCAAGTGAAACACTTTGGTAGGCGCGCTTTAGGAGCATAATTTTAGATGTCATTTAACACCCTCGGCCTAAAGGCTGAATTACTTCGTGCGATTGAAACACAAGGTTACACCACCCCAACCCCGGTACAAACTGAAGCAATTCCTGCTATTTTAAAAGGCGGCGATATCCTGGCTGGCGCTCAGACAGGTACAGGCAAAACAGCAGCCTTTACCCTGCCAATGTTGCAACGGCTGTCAGACGCAGCAAGCGATACAACCACCAAACGCAAACGTGCCGTACGCGCGCTGGTATTAACGCCGACCCGAGAACTTGCAGCGCAGGTTGCGGAAAGCACACAAAATTATGGCAAACACCTCGCACTCAAATCTGTCGTTGTATTTGGCGGAGTCAACATCAAACCTCAGATCGATAGATTACGCCAGGGCGTTGATATCATCGTCGCGACCCCTGGCCGCCTGCTCGATCACGCCACACAAAAAACGGTTGATCTATCCCAAGTTGAAATTCTGATACTGGATGAAGCAGACCGCATGCTGGACATGGGTTTTATCAATGACATCAAAAAAATTCTCGCGTTAATCCCTAACAAACGTCAAAACCTTCTATTCTCTGCCACCTATTCAGACGAAATCAAAAAGCTAGCGCAGCAACTTTTACATGAACCAACCATGATTGAGGTCGCACGTCAAAACACAGCAACTGAAACGGTATCACAACTGGTACATCCAGTAGACCGCACACGCAAACGTGAGCTGCTCACTCATATCATTGATAGCGGTGAATGGAAACAAGTACTTGTTTTTACTCGCACCAAACACAGTGCAAATCGCCTCAGCAAACAGCTAGAACAGAGCGGCATTACCTCCGCCGCTATTCACGGCAACAAGAGTCAGGCGCAACGCACCAAAGCACTAAAATCATTTAAAGCAAATGATATTCGTGTGCTGGTTGCAACTGATATCGCCGCACGTGGACTCGATATCGACCAGCTACCGCACGTCGTAAACTTTGAATTACCCAATGTTGCAGAAGATTATGTTCATCGCATCGGACGTACCGGCCGCGCAGGTAACGAAGGCGAAGCCGTATCACTGGTCTGCATCGACGAACTAAAACTGCTTAACGGCATCGAAAGATTGATTAAGCGTGATATCGACAAAGAGACTATCGAAGGTTTTGCACCAGACCCATCTATTAAAGCAGAAGTGATCCCCAACGGGCGCAACAACACCAGTGGCAGGCAACAACAAAACCGCCGTTCAGGTGCACAGGCGAAATCTGCGCGCAATGGAGGTACGCCGCAACGCAAGCAGCAGCCGCAACGCAGTCGCAACAGCAATCAGCAAAATAGAAGCCGACAGGAACATCGCGGCCCATCCACTCAAGAAGAGCACCAACATCAAGCCAGCAATGGCATGGGCCTTCAGGTGGATCCACCACGCGGCACTGGCGAAGTAAATGGCAATAGCATTCACTATAAACCAAGCCAACCAAAACAGGCTAAACGGCAGGGACAGGGGCCAGAGCGAAACAAAAACAAGGGCGGTAATAAGGGTAGCAATAAAAAATCACGTGAAGTGGCCTCACTGTTTGGCGGCTAATCGGCACATACAAAACTTCACTATTTTTATAAAATAACCAATAACTTTTAGGAACTAAAAAGTGCTGTCAACCGCTAATATTACAATGCAATTCGGTGCCAAACCGCTATTTGAAGATATCTCCGTTAAATTTAGTGGCAATAATCGCTACGGTTTAATTGGTGCCAACGGCTGTGGAAAATCAACCCTGATGAAAATCCTCGGCGGCGACCTTGAACCGAGCGCTGGCAATGTCATGATTGGCGAGAATGAACGCGTCGGTAAACTGCGCCAGGATCAATTTGCCTTCGAAGCGTACTCCGTAATAGATACAGTCATCATGGGGCATACCGAACTGTGGGCAGTCAAAAAAGAGCGTGACCGTATCTACAGCCTGGCTGAGATGTCTGAAGAGGAAGGGATGAAAGTGGCCGAGCTCGAAGTCGAATTTGGTGAGCTTGATGGTTACACCGCCGAATCCCGCGCTGGCGAACTACTGCTCGGCCTTGAAATCCCAATGGAACAACACGTTGGTCTGATGAGTGAAGTGGCGCCCGGCTGGAAGCTACGCGTACTACTGGCTCAGGCACTCTTTTCTGATCCAGACATCATGCTGCTTGATGAGCCAACCAATAACCTCGACATCAACACCATTCGCTGGCTTGAGGATATCCTCAACCAACGCAGCTGCACCATGATTATCATCTCTCATGATCGTCACTTTCTCAATAGCGTCTGTACTCACATGGCCGACCTTGATTACGGCGAGTTGCGTATCTATCCTGGTAACTACGACGAGTACATGACAGCCGCCACACTGGTCCGTGAAAGACAGTATGCTGACAATGCTAAAAAGAAAGCACAAATCGCAGAACTACAAACCTTTGTTAGCCGCTTCTCAGCTAATGCGTCTAAAGCAAAACAGGCAACCTCGCGCGCCAAGCAAATCGATAAGATCAAGCTCGATGAGATCAAACCTTCTAGTCGTATCAGCCCCTTCATCCGTTTCGACCAGGAAAAAAAGCTGCACCGCCTGGCACTGGAAGTGACCGATCTTGCTAAAAATTTTGATGAAGAGACACTGTTTGAAAACCTGAACCTGATGGTGGAAGTTGGCGAGCGCATCGCAATCATCGGTCCCAATGGCATTGGTAAAACAACCTTGCTACGCAGTCTGGTGGGAGACCTTGAACCGAATAACGGCATCGTCAAATGGTCAGAAAATGCAAAACTTGGCTATTTCTCACAAGATCATGCCGATGATTTTTCTGATGACATGAGCCTGTTTGACTGGATGAGTCGCTGGGGTAGGCCTGGCGATGATGAACAGACCATCAGAGGTACCCTTGGCCGCCTGCTCTTCTCCCGAGACGAATGTGAAAAATCAGTTCAAGTGATTTCCGGTGGTGAACAAGGGCGTATGCTATTTGGTAAAATCATGCAGCAGCTACCCAATATCATGCTAATGGATGAACCCACCAACCACCTGGATATGGAGTCGATTGAAGCACTGAATCTTGCATTGGTAAACTACCCTGGCACACTGTTTTTCGTCAGCCATGACCGTGAATTTGTTTCATCACTAGCGACACGCATCATCGAACTAACACCCAATGGGCTAGTCGATTATCACGGTACCTATGATGAATATCTACGCAGTCAAGGCATAGAAGAGGTCAGACAGCGAGATGCTGGATAATTCCAGACCTGGTTAGCGTAACAGGCTGAGACATCAACCTGTCACGCTAAGTTTTTTTCATTGACACACCGCCCATCTCGTTGACAATAGAGCGCTATGAGCAATATTAATGAAACTCCTTCCGGTAACCGGCCCTCTTACCAGATCCGCATCAGCCAGCGAGCCAAACGGATGCAACTCAAAATTTCACCTCTTGGCGTGATTGAAGTTGTACTGCCCAAAAACATTAATGCCAAACATGTACCACTATTTGTGGCAGAACATCAGCAGTGGATTGAGCAGACTCAAAAACAGATGGCAGCACTCTACCCACCCGAAGAGTTACTACCAGGTTCACTCGACTTCGCTGCAACCAATCAACAGTGGCCGTTAGAATACCTTGACGGAAAGCGCCCCCGTGTCGCAGAAATTAATAACACCCTAACGGTCTATAGCCATGATGACAACGGCGCCCGAAAAGCACTGCAACAGTGGTTGACTCGACGGGCTGATGAAACGCTTATTCCGTGGCTACACAATGTCAGTGATGAACTGAACCTGACTTTCAAGCGTGCTATCGTTCGTGCCCAGAAAACGCGCTGGGGCAGCTGCTCATCAAACGGTACCATCAGCATCAACCGCGCGCTGCTATTTATACCACCCGAAACAGTGCGCTATCTCTTCATTCATGAACTATGCCATACAAAAGAGATGAATCACTCACCTCGTTATTGGGCACTCGTCGCAAGCCACATGCCCGGCTACCAACAGCATGAACAGGTATTAAATAAAGGCATGAAACTGATCCCGCGCTGGGCACTCACCACATAAAACGGTGTTTACTCAATAACATACATTGCCATACTGAAGGAGATACAAATGAACAAGTTATGCCAAAGCTGCGGAATGCCTCTGAAACGCGATCCTAACGGTGGCGGCAGCAATGCAGATGGCAGTAAAAGCAACGACTATTGCAGCCACTGTTACGTCGATGGTGCCTTTGCTCAACCGGACATTAACGCCGAAGCGATGCGCCAACTCTGCATTAATAACATCACCGCAGGCGGCATTCCAAAAATTTTAGCGCGCTTACTCACGAGAAAAATCCCAAAACTCAAACGTTGGTCGGTTTAATTAAAGGGTCAATCAGCCAACCACTCGCTTATACATCGGAATAGCTTTAACCATTTGCTGATGACTACTCCTGTTTTTCAATCTGTGACGACAGCACAGGCCAATGAAAAAGCAGTGCTCACGACTTTTTATAGAAAGATCAATAATCTCATCGACTGTTGGTAAATCGCTACGTTCAGGTGACGCTATAAAACCGAGCTTAGCCGCCTCAAGTAACTCACTGCCATTTTCACTAAAATTTTCAAAACGTGCTTGTAAGGTTTCCCCGCAAATATCGCTATATTGATCCCACCAAATTCCTGTTAATTGACTCATAAGCTCGACATTAGCAGCCCCGGATTTAATGTCTGGCATATGTTTGATTATTTGGCGGGTTCGTTCTTTCCTCTGAATATTATGCTGCTCTGTTCTTTCTCTCTTACTCTCCGCATGTTCTTTTACCCAATCTTCGACTTCGCAGAATAAATAGGGAGTTAACCATTCCTGCCGAGACTTATCTTCCTCCGCCCACTTCTCTATTTTTTCCAGCGTTAGACCAACATCTCCCCGTTGAACGCTTAGCGCATCCATCATTTTAGAAAGATATGCCTTCACCATTGCTTCATTATTTTCTGCATACGAAGCTTGTTCAAGACACCAGATGCCAAAATCATCAGGTACAGCAGCCCCCTGAATCAAGCTCCTAAATTTATACATGTGTATGCTTTGCTTGCTGCTATTGCGCTCAATATAGTAATGCAACAATCCCTTGTATCGATCGGGACGACTAGCCAACCACCCGTTGATTATTTTCTGGTCTTCAGCTTCCAGGTTTGAGCTATAATATTTATCTGCGCTTAAGAGCAGCCACTCAAACAGTTCTTTATCGGTTGCGTTATTGCCATGTGCAGTAATACAGCGGGTAACCAGGCGGCCGATCATTTGTTTTAGATGAAAATTCTCCCTAATTATCTCCAGTTTTTCCGGGTTGTTAATTAACTGTTCAAGCGCTGCAGTTAAATGATCGTCAGCACTATTTTCAGCAAACTCATGTTGCCAAAACCAGGCATACATGTCCATAAGACGATCATTTTTTGGCTGGTGAAGATAATCAAATAATTTTTCTACTGTAAGGTGGTCAGGGTATAAGTGGCGCAGTAATTTTGCGGCTAATTGATCATCAGAATCACCTGTTTTTCCGCACCTGATTTCATCAAGCAGGGCTTGAGCTTTGTCTGGTAAATTTTAGTTTTTCAGCCAAATTTTCAATGCATCTTCCCTAACGATATTCCACCAACTGTCATCCATCACAATCGCTAAAAGTTGACCTTTCAATTGTTGAACAAGTTCGCCTTCATTAAGAATGGATAGCAGGCAATCTACGTAGGATTGCGTTGCCGAGTCGCGGGTGTTTGATGTCAGTGCGGTAGAAAAATCATCAAGTAAGGCGGGATCAACAAGCGCTTCAAATGGTGTTGCCGGTTTCACATCACTGTGAAATGATGCTAGTTCTTCAGCCTCTTTCCGAAGCCCAAAAAGTATGCTGCGCTTATCCGTTTCTGGAAGCGGCTTTGCATCTCCATATGCCACCACGGTTAGCGCATCGGCTTGAATCAGCCTCGTGCGCGCAGTTTTGCACTGAATAGCCAACCAGCCATAAAGCCCACGCAAGCCAGATACAGCTCTTCCATCGCTGCCGATTAACAGGTTTAGCACTCGCCCCAGCGGCAACCCTTTTTCATCAATCTGTTTTGCCAACCAGGTTGCCGATAAGTACTCGGCAATACTACGGTGAGCCGGTTTTACACACTCTTCTCTTTCAAGTCTAAATAAATTTCTGTGCACCACCTCATAGGCAACATCTCTTGCTGAAGGGAGATAGTCACCCAGATAGGGAAAGCGTTGCGTGACGTTGTCTTGATCCAGGGCAATGCCATCTTGATCCGCCAAAAGCATTGCAGCAAATAACTGGCCTGCCGTATCAAGCAGCTGGCCTTTATCTATCGCGCTGCCTCTCTTTTGGTTCCGGTGGCGCCTGTTCGGTTCTTCAGCCAGCTGTTCGCAGGCAAGTTGAAAAGTATCGAGGCGGCTTTCCGGCCATTGATCGCCTCGAACGGCTTTAACTAACATCTCCAGGGTCTGTGGATTTTCCAGTAGATGATCGACACCCAAACGCTCGTCTTTTTCGACGAAGAGGCCAGGCTCTTCTAAGCCGTAATTTCCATGGAGGATAGAGATAATACCTTCGCGACTCAGGGGAGCGAGTAACAGCCGGGCTATTTCATTGTTCTGTGATGCCGATTTGATATCGTCACTATCTGACGTCCCCATCCAATCCGCTGCCCGGCAGGCTAATCGAAATTTTGGATTCCCCAATTTTCGCAGCCTGGCCTTCACCTGGAGCAAAATAGTGCCATCTTTAGATGAGGCTCGTATTTCATCAAGGCCGTCTAGAAAAAGCGTTTTGTCCTTTAACTCATCTTCAGAGTATTCGTAAAGAAATTCTGCAATAGAAAGATACTGGCATTCTGCACTGCAATCCTTAGCTTCCTGCTTTAGGATTGTGCTTTTACCTGCGCCCGGTTCACCGAGTAATACCCAGGCGGCTTTTTCTCTAAATGCTGATAACGGCTGAAGAGGGGGGCACCCTGTTTTCGTTGGCGTCTTTTTCCTCTTTAACCAGGTGATCAACCGTTATCATTTAACTACTCCAGCCATTTGCTGGCAGGGGTTAAGAAGAATTCCGCCAGTGGAACGCCACCACCCTCACCGACAATCATGGTTTTTGCACCGTTAAATTTATCACTAAAGGCAGCTAATCCTTTGGGTGCTGAGTAACGCTGGCCACTTTTAACTTCTATCGCCACCAATTTGTTGTCCTGATTCAATACAAAGTCCACTTCCATCGGGCTTTCTCGCCAGTAGTGTACTGAGCAATTATCACTGGCAGAATTAATGAGATGCGCCCCTACTGCACTTTCAACCAGTCATCCCCAGAAGCTACGATCCCCCTTTGCTTCTGCGAAGGTAAACCGGCTAATACTGAGATCAATGCAGTATTCAGTGCATTCAGCTTTGGACTGGATGCGCGTTTTCTTAATTTGTTCCCGGAGTATTTCTGTAGCCCGGTGAGTAGGCCGGCCTGCGAGAGCAGTTCCAAATAGTGGGCAAGTGTCACGGTATTACCGGCATCATCCAACTGCCCGAGTAGCTTGGTGTAGGCGACAATCTGCCCTGAGTATGCGCCACACCCCAGCTCAAATAATGTTTTGAG
>QIJH01000010.1 GCA_003232725.1 Chromatiaceae bacterium
GATATCAAAGCTAGAGAGCAAACTTATCCCGGACCTTAATGCCTGACCCCGCGCCCACACTCAACACTAATCAACGGTTATGGCATGTCTACATTGTTAAATGCCGCGACAACACCCTCTACACTGGCATTACCACCAATATTGAGCGGCGCATAAATGAGCACAATAACAGTGCCCTTGGCGCGCGCTACACACGTTCACGCCGTCCGGTGAAACTTCATTATTATGAACAGGTGGATAGCCGCTCAACGGCACTCAAGAGAGAAATACAGATAAAGAAATTTTCCAGTAAAAAAAAACACTCATTAGCCAGAGGTTAAACCCTCAGCATCACGGACTTTAAATACCTTCTCGGCATTCCCTAATCACTTTAAATAATTTTTGATATCCGGAATATAAGGGGATTAACTTTCCTGCTTTGTGTGGCAATGGAAACGGCATTAGCTTACCGGGGATCAACACCTGCTGTCTAACAAACCCCTCAAACATTTGGTGCAGAACATTTTTACTGACACTGTTATTCAGCTTAATTAGCTGTTTCGCGACATAAATTAACGCATCACCAGTCACACGCTCATATCGATTAATCACTGCAGAACGTTGCACCATCTCAGCAATCAAATCATCTTCTGACTGAGCAGTGAATAAGGCGACCTTTTCCACAATCTGCCAGTACAGGCGCTGAAAACAGCGCACCTGTCGTCGTCGATATGATGATATTTCAACATCCTTCTCTTCAGCATAATTTGAGCGCATAATTTGAACAAAATTTTCTGCTGTCATCCAGTCGCCACCCGCCTGAAACCAGGCTGGCAACTCACGAAGGATATCGCGCATACAAAATACTGCGTCCCAACTGATCCCATCACCCACAGAATACAGCCCACGAATAGATTTAGTCCGTTCAAATGTTGAATAAACGCGATTAAATTTTTCAATCACACCAATATTTTTTTTATCTCGTAAAAATAATTGTACAGCTTTATCAGTGAACCCCATTTTATTCAATAACAATTCATTTTTTGTCTGTGAAAACACATCAAGAAACAGCTTAACTGCAGGAGACTTAGCAAATAATTTAATCGGTCTTTTATTACCGTTGATCAAATAATCAACTAACTGCGCAAAGGTTTGAATAATATATTTTGCTTTATTTTTCTGCTCTATAATCGAAGTAGACATACGCTCCGCATCATCATAACGATATTCATGATGAAACAAGCCAAATTGACGCAGAGAACCATAATCAATGATTCCACCATCACATAAAATATTATCGCCATCCCAATCCATCCAGCAAAAAATGTAGTCGCTTTCCAGGCGTGCAACCATTTTTCCAAATACACGCGCCACATGATCAAGCATTGCTGCATAACGTGCCTTACCTCGTACTACTGGCCATTCACCATTGCTAACCTGTCGGTCAATATAGTAATCAACAGCCCTTTTTAATCGCTCATACTGACCTTGCTTTAAATGATGAAAGAAGTGGGCCGGTCTTAAAAGATTTTTTGCAGCACGTACGTTCACCGAGGTACCATCAGGATAACCAATTAATAACAGGGTACGTTCAGTGGCGAGCTTACTGCGGTGAAAAATATCACTCATCAGCGCTGCACCAACGCCATCAAGTAGATCTCCACGCCCACTGCCATACGATGCATTTTTATCACCTGTTTTGAAGTTTCTTTTTTCATGAGCAGCCGCCGGACTTAAGCAGGTAACACCCGTGCCACAACTTGAAATATCCCACGTAATGCCTTTACCAGTAAAACAGCCATTCCATAAGCTGCGGCCATCGCCAGAAGTCAAACCTGATCGACCGGGATGTTGAAGTTGCAGATAGCGCGTCGCCATATATTTCTCAGCACGAATATCAGCAACAGGAACCTGTGCGCCATTTTTAATCTCATATTCATTAATAATTTCTATACTAAAAGTATCAAGCAACTTTTGATTTAATTTTTTATTTAACGATAGCGAAGTACTCACAGGCAGAAGACCCATATCCTGAGCCAACTCAAAATTAAAATAAAATACTTCACCGCCACGGCGTACCTTAACAGGATACTCAACGAAACCATCAGGCACTGCTGATTTAAAAGGGTGGGCACCACAAATACGGTCAAACGCACGGTATTGTAATAAATCCCGAGACTTCATCTCTGCGCTTTTCCGGGTATTTTTTCTCATAATTCCAATATCGGATAGAGCAGAACCAACTTTAGAAAAAATCGCCTATAATCACTCAGAGCGTTCTTCAGAAGTTTCACCGCTTGCCGCTAGAATTAAGTAATAATCCCATCACATTTCAAACAATCACATGAGCACACGAATCGAGAATGCCCCCAAGTTGCGAACAGTGCCAGCATCTATTAATGCTAAACTCTACAATATTGCGCTACTAGCAACGCTCAAATTTGAGACGCCATTCCGAATACGCTTACCTGGTCTTAGCACAATCGATGTTGTTATCAATAGAAATACCTGGGTCTGCCTGGATCGTACAATGTACGACCTTCCAGCCCTTGCGTGGACTCATATTAGTCGGGGAGGAAGAAACGCCCTACATACACCAGTCAACTGTGAACTGCACTACTATCACATCCATGCAAATATTTCGGCCCATAAAGTACTTAACAGCCTTTATATAGCGCTTGAGGAGGCATTCACAAATGTAGCGTCAAGCCAGCCTGGAAAAATCATCAAGCTTCCACTACCTAAATGATCAGCGCGTAATAAAAAATTGATTGTGCATCACAAGCACCGCCAACATTCAGCGGTAAGAATAAGTTACAAAAAAAAGGGGGAAGGAATTAGTCTAGCCAAGCATTACACGTTTTCGGCCTCTAATTATATTTTTTCGTTCACGCAGGATGCGCATTTTTTTCGCTTTCTCTTTCTCAAACGTTACTGCCGCTTCATTTAAATTAATTGAACCACGTTCAACCTGCTGGCACAAACCACTACGAAAACGATGCAGACTTTTCCAGGTCGAAAAATATTTATATTTGGAAACCGTTTTTTCCCACTGCTGACTACCTTTCGGCGCATCACAATAATTATCACTCGCCGCGATTGCAGAATGAGCACCAAAAGAAAGCAGCATGGTCATGATAATGGCGTTGATTTTCATACTGGATATATCGTCCATTTCCAGTACTTCTAAACGAGGGATAAAATAAAACCCTATGCACAACGTCATCCCCACCCAAAGGTGATGGTAGCGGCATGTTTTTTCAAACAAAAATCAACTACGGCGAATCAGTGTACCAACACCCTGATTGGTTAATACCTCAAGCAAGACCGCATGCGCGACACGTCCATCGATGATATGTGCAGTCTTAACGCCACCCTGCACCGCTTCCAATGCACAACGAATTTTAGGTAACATACCGCCATAAATAGAACCATCAGCAATCAAGCGTTCAACATCCTTTTGTGTAATGCCCGACACAACATTCTCATTTTTATCAAGCACGCCAGCCGTGTTTGTCAAAAGCATTAACTTCTCAGCCTCAAGGACTTCGGCCATCTTACCCGCCACCAAGTCCGCATTAATATTATAGGACTGGCCATCTTCACCTACCCCAATAGGTGCAATCACTGGAATAAAATTACCGCCTACCAGCATATCAACAACAGCGGTGTTGATACTGGCGACTTCACCCACGTGACCAATATCAATAATTTCAGAGGCATTCATTTCCGGAGCACTACTCGTAAATTGCAGTTTACGCGCATGGATAAGGTCACCATCTTTACCGGTCAAGCCGACCGCTGAGCCGCCATGCTGATTGATCAAGCTAACAATCTCTTTATTAACCTGGCCACCCAGCACCATCTCAACCACATCCATGGTTTCACTGTCGGTCACTCGCATCCCTTCTACAAAGCGGCTCTCTTTACCGAGTTTTTCCAGTAGTGCACCAATTTGCGGCCCACCACCATGCACTACCACGGGGTTTATCCCCACTAACTTCATCAACACAACATCACGTGCAAAACTATTTTTCAACGCGTCATCCACCATCGCATTCCCACCGTATTTAATCACGATAGTTTTTCCTGAAAAACGTTGAATATAGGGCAGCGCCTCTGTCAGTACTTGTGCAATATTCATTGCAGATGTCACGTCTAATGTCATATCAATTCTCAATCAGTACAACGATACTTTGACTTAGTCACAGCCAATATCAATTAATCCTGGGCTAAAATGACTGAGCTAAAACGGGATCGTGAGATCAGCAGATATTTTTAACATCTCTGCTTTAAACATCTCTTGAATACGCCGTAGTGCATCTTCATTATCCGCTTCAAAACGAATCACTAAACAAGGTGTTGTGTTAGAGGCACGCACTAACCCCCAGCCATCACCAAAATCAACACGCATGCCATCAATCGTCGTCACTTCACCATCATCAAAATTAACTTCGGCAAGAAATCGCTTGATAAAGGCATGATGCTCGCCTTCTGCCATTTTCACCTGTAACTCAGGTGTACTACAGGATTCTGGCAGCGTTGCAAAAAGGTCCTTTGGCACTTGGTCACTGTTGGTCAAAATTTCCAGTAGGCGCGCCCCCGTATAGATGCCGTCATCAAATCCATACCAGCGCTCTTTAAAAAAGATATGGCCGCTCATCTCACCCGCCAACAATGCCCCAGTCTCTTTCATCTTTGCTTTAATCAGCGAGTGTCCTGTTTTCCACATCAATGGTTTACCGCCATACTGCTCAATCACTTTACCTAGGTGGCTACTGCATTTTATATCATAAATAATTTCCGCGCCGGGATTTCGCGAGAGTACATCGGCGGCGTACAGCATCATCTGCCGATCTGGCCAGATCACATGTCCAGACGAGTCCACTACACCCAGTCGATCACCATCGCCATCAAATGCAAAACCAAGATCAGCGTTATAAGCCTTCACTGCGAGAATCATGTCTTGTAAATTTTGGGGTTGACTGGGATCGGGGTGGTGATTGGGGAAATTGCCATCCACCTCACAAAAAAGCTCAATCACATCACAGCCCAGTTTTTTCAGGAGCTGAGGCGCAATAACGCCAGCCACGCCGTTCCCACAATCGACAACCACTTTAAGCTGATGCGGTAACTTAATGTCATCCAGCACACAGGCAAGATAATCAGGAATTATATCGATTACACGATATTTACCTTCATCCTCTAGATGATAATCCGCCTGTTCGATACGGTGTCTTAGACTTTGAATCGCTTCTTCAGCTAACGTTTCGCCACCCAGCATCATTTTAAAACCATTATAGTTAGCTGGATTGTGACTCCCCGTCACCATCACACCAGAACCAATATCCAGGTAGTGTGCTGCAAAATATAACAACGGCGTTGGCACCATGCCAACATCAATCACATCTCGGCCGGTGTCTCTCAGCCCTCTCGTTAGGGCTGTAACAAACAGTCTTCCGGAAAGTCGTCCATCACGAGCGACCGCAACAGTCTTCTGCTGGCGCGCATGCGCCTCACTGCCGATCGCTCGCCCAATGTTGTAGACCAGCTCTTCAGTCAGCGTCTCACCTACGATACCGCGTATGTCATACGCTTTAAAAATAGACGCTGAGACATTGCTACCCATAACCAGTACTACTCCCTATCAGATTTCACTCAATTATGACTAGTGCCGTCCAGAATGACCAAAGCCACCAGCACCACGATCACTGCTATCAAATTCCTCAACCACTTCAAAGCTTGCCTGTACCACGGGCACAAATACCATCTGCGCAATACGTTCACCAACATTAATCTCAAATAGGGTATCACTGCGATTCCAGCATGAAACAAACAACTGCCCCTGATAATCAGAATCGATCAAGCCAACAAGATTCCCCAGTACAATGCCATGCTTATGACCCAATCCTGAACGCGGTAACAATACGGCTGCCAGTGAAGGATCAGCAACATGAATGGCTAGACCAGTCGGAATCAATTTTGTCTCACCTGGCTTAATCTTCAACGCTTCATCAATACACGCACGTAGATCCATCCCTGCTGACCCTTCTGTTGCATATGCAGGCAGTGGCAATTCATTGCCAATACGTGGATCAAGAATTTTCAGTTGAATTTTTTGCATCAAACCTCTCCGCTATAATTTTAATCAGTAAGCGCGCTAATTTTTCTTTAGATGCCATGGGCAACTCAACACCACCATTTCGCCACAATACAGTTAATGCATTTTCATCACTATCAAAACCGCCGTGCTCACCACCCACCCAATTGGCGGCAATCAAATCCAGCGATTTTTTTTCTAATTTGATGCGCGCATTTTGTTCCAGATACTCGGTTTCAGCGGCAAAACCCACCACAAACATGTCACCTCTGTTTTCTGCAATGGTGGCCAAAATATCCGGCGTATGCTCAAGCGAGAGCTGCGCACTACCAGCCTGTTTTTTAATCTTCTGCGCCGCCACCTGCAACGGCCGATAATCAGCCACCGCGGCTGCCGCAATCACAATATCCGACTCCTCATGCGCTTGCACCGCCGCCAGCATCTGCGCTGCTGAACGCACATCGATTCGCGAGACTCGAGCCGGGGTATCAAGCGACACCGGGCCACTGATCAATGTCACCAACGCACCCGCCTCAACCGCGGCAGCAGCAATCGAAAAACCCATTTTGCCAGAACTACGATTTGAGATATAGCGCACCGGGTCTATATCCTCCTGCGTTGGCCCTGCCGTCACCAATACGCGACAGCCTGCCAAAATCCCCGCTTCGAACTGATCAGCACAGCTTGCAACGATTTGACCAGGCTCCAGCATGCGCCCGGCACCCACATCACCACACGCCTGTTCACCCGACGCAGGTCCCAATAGCATCACGTCTCGTTCAACCAACATTGTCACATTGGCCTGCGTCGCTGCGTTAGCCCACATCTGCTGATTCATCGCTGGCGCCACCGCCAGCGGCACAGCACTCGCCAGACAAATCGCAGAAAGCAAGTCATCCGCACGACCATGGGCCAGTTTGGCAATAAAATTAGCGCTCGCGGGTGCGACCACTATCAGATCCGCCCAGCGCGCCTGCTCAATATGCCCCATGGTTGCCTCAGCATCCGCATCCATCAATGCACAGTGCACCGGCCGCCCAGAGAGCGTTTGCAGAGTAAAGGGCGTTACAAAAGCCTGTGCTGCTTCGGTCATCACCACTTGCACGGTTGCACCAGCATCTATCAGGCAACGCACCAGCTCGGCACTCTTATAGGCCGCAATGCTACCGGTAACCCCCAGCAAGATTCGTTTATTCGCTAACTTTGCCACCCAAATGACCTATCAATATTCAATCGAAACTGACTTTAGTCCGGCGCGACTGAAAGCCCCTAAAAATAAAATGCGTAAGATAACATTTAATCCACTATAGTACGATCATCCATCAGGCATTCACACGGAGGTGACCATGCTACCCATCACAGACTGGCCAGTAAACGAGCGTCCACGGGAAAAACTGCAACTACGCGGCGCTGAAGCGCTCTCAGATGCTGAGCTGCTCGCCATCTTCCTGCGCACAGGGATTCGCGGCAAGACCGCCGTGGATCTTGCTCGCGAGCTGCTCAATGAATACGGTACACTGCGAAAACTGCTCGGCGCCGATCACGACCGTTTCTGCCAGAGTGCAGGCCTCGGCACAGCCAAATTTGTCCAGCTGCAGGCGGTACTCGAAATGAGCCGCCGCCACCTACGTGAAACACTAGAGCGCAGCGAGCCACTCAGTTCCCCACAGGATACCCGTCGCTTTCTGCTCGCCCAGTTGCGCGATTACGACTTCGAGGTCTTCGCCTGCCTCTTTCTCGACAACCGGAACCGCGTCATCTGCTTTGAAAAACTCTTTACCGGCACCATCAACGGCGCCAGCGTTCACCCACGCGAGGTGGTCAAAAAGAGCCTGCAGCACAATGCCGCCGCCGTGATCTTCGCCCACAACCACCCATCCGGCATTGCAGAACCGAGCAGCGCCGACAAGCTGCTGACTCGTCAGTTACAGGATGCGCTCAAATTAATCGATACCCGCGTGCTCGACCACCTGATTGTCGGCGATGGCCATGTACTCTCATTTGCCGAACAAGGCCTGATGTAACTCGTTGATCTATAAAGGCCATGTTTTTTATACTTGCCTCACCCGGGCGATTTTGGTATAAAGTCCGGCTTCGCTTATGCAGTTCTCGTTTTGGAGGCTTTAGAACAATGTCCAGGGTATGTCAGGTCACAGGAAAACGACCAATGGTGGGAAATAACGTTTCTCACGCAAACAAT
>QIJH01000142.1 GCA_003232725.1 Chromatiaceae bacterium
TGCAATCGCTTGGTTTTGGCGCGCGTGAAATCGGTGAACTGATTGCGATTTTGATGGCGACTAAAATTGTCGCCCCCAATATCTGGGGCTGGATCGCCGATCACTCCGGCCGACGGATGATGATCGTCCGTCTCGGTTCATTGCTCTCGGTGGTGGCTTTTAGTGGTGTGTTTTTCGGCGTTTCCTATTGGTGGATGGCGTTTGTGATCTGTCTCTTTAGTTTTTTCTGGAATGCAACACTGCCGCAGTTTGAAGCGGCGACGATGAGCCATCTGGATGGCAACATCCATCGCTATAGCAGCATTCGTTTGTGGGGATCGGTGGGCTTTATTATTGCGGTGGTGGTGGTGGGGCCTTTGCTGGAGGCACGCGGAGTAGATCTGCTGCCGTTGGTGTTGGTGATGCTATTTGTTGCGATTTGGTTTAGTAGTCTGATGGTGCCGGAGCGTGCAGCTGGCCATCTACCGCTTGATCATGAATCGTTGAGAAATGTATTACGACAGCCGATTGTGGTGGCGTTGCTACTCATCTGCTTTTTAGTGCAGATGGGGCATGGCCCTTATTACACGTTTTTTACCATTTACCTAGATGATATCGGCTATACAAGCCGTACGATTGGTATGTTGTGGGCATTGGCGGTGGTGGCTGAGATTGGCGCCTTTCTGGTAATGCACCGCCTTTTCCCGCGTTTTGGTGTGCGTTGGTTATTGCTGGTGGCGTTGGCATTAACCACGGTGCGTTGGTTGTTGGTGGCGTGGTGGGCGGAGTCGTTAGTGGTGATGTTGTTTTCACAGCTACTGCATGCTTTTAGTTTTGGTGTGTTTCATGCAGTTGCGATTTCGTTGATCCACCAATATTTTACAGGCCGTCACCAGGGGAAGGGACAGGCGCTCTATAGTAGCGTGAGTTTTGGTGCGGGCGGTGCCATTGGTAGTCTTTATAGCGGGTATACGTGGGAAGGGTTGGGCCCAACGTGGACATTTTTGTTTGCGGCCGCTGTTAGTTTGTTGGCTTTTTGCATCGCTTGGAAAAAAATTCACATGAAACATGAAGAAAAGTGAGTCATGGAATTGACGTTCGACCAAACCACGGGTATTATCCACGGCCTTGTGAGGAGCGATAGATCGTAATGTTACCGATGATGCTTTAAACTTAAGAGTATATTCGGGGTATAGCGCAGCCTGGTAGCGCGCCTGCTTTGGGAGCAGGATGTCGGGAGTTCGAATCTCTCTACCCCGACCATTTTAGTAAGTCTGTCCCTTGCTCCTAATGTGACTTGTGGATGGCAATCCTGGCGGTTTAAGCGCCTGTAGCTCATCTGGATAGAGCATCGGCCTTCTAAGCCGAGGGTAGCAGGTTCGAGTCCTGCCAGGCGCGCCATATTATAAGAGTATGGTTGTGTTTTAAGGTGTTATGGTGAGCGTAGCTCAGTTGGTAGAGCCCCGGATTGTGATTCCGGTGGTCGTGGGTTCGAGCCCCATCGTTCACCCCATTTTGGGGCCGTTAGCTCAGTTGGTAGAGCAGCTGACTCTTAATCAGCGGGTCGTAGGTTCGATCCCTACACGGCCCACCATTAATTTATAGTGGCTGGTGTGGTGTTTAAAGATGTGCAGTTTAAAGATATACTGCGGTAGTATTTTGTTAGCCAAGCGTATTACATCGTAATATGTTCATACTTTGCGAAAGTGGCGAAATTGGTATACGCGCTGGTTTTAGGTACCAGTGGGGCAACCCGTGAGAGTTTCGCACCATATTTTAATTCTCCGTTGTTTGCTCTTTGACTACATTTAGTGTGACGTCTTGCAACACAGCCAGGCATGGGCGATGTCGTGAATAACTGAGTCGATTGTTGAAAAAAACCTCAAAAGCGGCTGTCTCATGTTCATTTGTCAATGGGTTACAGGAAATTCGACTCGAAATGCGCATTTAGTCCGTGTAAACTGCGCTTCTTAGTGCCCGTTGTGGGCATTCGTCGAATTTTGCCTTATCTCGTATTTGCTCGAGGCTTTTTCAACAACCTAAGTTTTATTGCAATTGAAATATTTTTTGTTAATTGAGGAAAGATGACATGCAAGTTTCTGTAGAGGCCACTGGCGCGTTGGGACGTAAAATGACGGTAGCAGTGCCTGCTGAACGTGTTGATCAAGAGGTACAGAAGCGTCTTCAATCATTGTCACGTACAGTGAATTTGCCCGGCTTTCGTCCAGGTAAAGTACCCGCCAAGGTTGTTGCAAACAAATATGGCCTTAAAGTGCGCCAGGAAGTGATGGATGAAGTGACTCGAAGTAGCTTTTATGAAGCGCTGACGACTGAAAAATTACAGCCAGCGGGGATGCCCGTTTTTGAGCCCAAGCCGGCAGCGGAGAGCGACAACATTGAATTTACAGCGACTTTTGAAGTATACCCTGACGTTGAGTTGGCATCATTTGACGAGGTGAGTGTTGAAAGACCTGCCGCTGAAATCGCCGAGACCGATATTGATGGGATGATCGATAAAATGCGCCGTCAGCGTGTTGAATGGGACGAAGTCGATAGGGCTGCTAAAATAGAAGATCAGTTGGTTGTTGATTTTATTGGTTCTGTTGATGGTGAGAAATTTGCAGGCGGTGAAGGTGAAAATGTGACTTTGGTGCTGGGATCAAGCACTTTTATTCCTGGTTTTGAAGATCAACTGGTTGGTTGCTCAAAAGGGGAAGACGCGACTGTTAATGTCACTTTCCCTGAAAAATACCAAGCGGAAGAGCTGGCCGGTAAAGAGGCGCAGTTTGCAGTGACAGTTCAATCGGTTTCTGAAGCAAAGCTGCCAGAGGTCGACGAAGCGTTCGCTAAGAATTTTGGCATTGAGAGTCTAGACGATCTGCGTGGCGAACTGGGTAAAAGCATGCAGTATGAGCTGGATCAGGCGATTAAAGGCAAGACCAAGCAGGCGGTGATGGACATGCTGTTTGAGAAAAATCCACTTGAATTGCCCAAGAGTCTGGTTGATGACGAAATCAATGCGCTGATGAACCAGATGAAAGCCAACCTGAGCAAGCAGGGTATTCCTGCAGAAGGGCTGGATATGATGGATGGTAAAATGTATGAAGATCAGGCGCGTCGTCGTGTGACATTAAGTCTGTTGATCTCTGAAATTGTAAACTCTAATGATCTTAAGGCTTCGCCTGAGAAGATTCGTGAGATGGTTGAAACCGTTGCATCTACTTATGATACACCTGATGAAGTGGTTAAGTGGTACTACGCGGAGCGTGAACGTTTAGGTCAAATTGAGTCGGTTGTGCTGGAAGAGATGGTTGTTGATTGGGTGCTGGAGAAAATTCAGGTTGAAGATCAGACTACGACTTTCGAAGCATTGATGGAACGCGCGAAGCAATAACCCCTGTTTTTTATGCTGAAATTACGCCTTTCCAGCGCAAACTGTGTTGCTGAGAGGAAGGGCTGGTGTTGAATTGCTGAAAGCTGCTATCTTATTGAAAATACCGCTGAATAGTGATTAATTGAGATGGGAATTGGGCAGTTTTCAGAGCGAGCAGGTAACGTTGTGTTTTATTGCTCATGAATGGGGCGTCTGAGCCGAATATTAAAGCCGCACCATGAAGAAACACGACTGTTTTCTGCTGCTTTTTTGGTATGAAAAAGGTCGAGAAAATGAGTAATCTGGGTCTAGAGATTCATGGATATTTTGAAACATGACAAATAGTTGCCGAGCAACAGGCAGCACTAAAGGATAGAGGGTGATGACCGATAGAATAATTGAGCAGATGGTAACAGGAGAGACCAGCATGAATCTGGTTCCGATGGTGGTGGAACAGTCTTCACGCGGAGAGCGTGCCTACGATATTTACTCCCGACTTCTTAAAGAGCGGGTTATTTTTCTGGTAGGACAGGTTGAAGACCACATGGCCAACCTTGTGGTGGCACAGTTGCTGTTTTTAGAATCTGAAAATCCAGATAAAGATATACATCTCTATATTAATTCACCAGGTGGTTCCGTGACCGCTGGCATGGCGATTTATGACACCATGCAGTTTATTAAACCTGACGTTAGCACTATGTGTATTGGGCAGGCGGCCAGTATGGGCGCGCTGCTTCTGACTGGTGGCGCGGCAGGGAAACGCCATTGTTTGCCTCATTCTCGAATGATGATCCATCAGCCGCTGGGTGGCTTTCAGGGGCAGGCAGCTGACTTTGATATCCACGCACGTGAAATTCTACGCATTCGAGACGAGTTGAACAAGGTCATGGCAAACCATACCGGGCAGAAACTTGAGCGCGTACAGGCCGATACCGATCGCGATAATTTTATGTCAGGCGATGAGGCCGTTGAATACGGCTTGGTCGACACAGTATTAGAAAAACGATAGCACGGCATAATAGTTGTATTTTTATAATGTGTAACGAAATTGACAGTAGAATGGATAAGGGGCGCGTATTCCCTGTAATCATCAAGTAGCGGAGTTAGTCATGAGCGATGATAAAGACAACGACAACGATAAAACTGAAGAGAGCGAGAAGTTACTGTATTGCTCTTTTTGCGGTAAGAGTCAGCATGAGGTGCGTAAGCTAATTGCAGGCCCATCGGTCTTTGTTTGCGATGAGTGTGTAGAGCTTTGTAATGACATTATTCGTGAAGAAGTGCAGGAAAAATCAGCGTCAATGCAAGGTGCAAAGCTGCCGACACCGCATGAAATCAGCGGTATTTTAGATGAGTACGTCATTGGTCAGAAGCGCGCCAAAAAAGTACTGGCAGTGGCTGTTTATAACCACTACAAGCGTCAAGAAGTTGGTGATAAAAAAGATGAAGTTGAGTTAGCCAAGAGTAATATTCTACTCATTGGCCCAACCGGTTGCGGTAAAACCTTGTTGGCTGAGACGTTGGCTCGTTTGCTTAATGTACCGTTTACGATTGCTGATGCAACGACCCTGACTGAAGCGGGTTACGTCGGTGAAGATGTTGAGAACATTATTCAGAAGCTCTTGCAAAAATGTGATTATGATGTGGATAAGGCGCAGAGTGGCATCGTCTATATCGATGAGATTGACAAGATTTCACGTAAATCTGATAACCCTTCGATTACGCGTGATGTGTCTGGCGAAGGTGTACAGCAGGCGCTGCTGAAATTGATTGAGGGGACTGTTGCATCCGTGCCACCTCAAGGTGGGCGTAAACATCCACAGCAAGAATTTCTGCAAGTCGATACTTCCAATATTCTGTTTATTTGTGGCGGTGCATTTGCTGGTCTGGATAAAGTGATTCGTGATCGTTCAGAAAAAGGTGGTATTGGTTTTTCTGCAGAAGTGAAGAGCAAGGATGACAAGCGAGCAGTCGGAGAAGTTCTCTATTCTGTTGAGCCTGAGGATTTGGTTAAATATGGTTTGATTCCAGAGTTTGTGGGCCGTTTGCCTGTTATCGCGACTCTTGAAGAGCTGGATGAAGCATCGTTGGTTAAAATTCTGACTGAACCTAAAAATGCGATCACCAAACAGTTTGGTAAACTTTTTGAGATGGAAGGGTGTGAGTTAGAGATTCGTGATGAGGCTTTAAGTGCCGTTGCATGTAAGGCGATGGAGCGCAAGACAGGTGCGCGTGGCTTACGCTCAATTATAGAGCATGTATTGCTTGATACCATGTATGACCTGCCTTCGATGGATAATGTGGTTAAGGTGGTGGTTGATGAAGGGGTGATTAATGCAGACTCTGATCCGCTGATGATCTATGCCAGCAATGAGATAGGGCAGGCCTCCGCAACAAACGATTGATAACGATTTGTGTCGCCTGTTTTAGGCGGCATAAATCTGAGATAGCTCTTACATCTGTTAATAACAGTTCCCCTTGAAAAATGCGTCAGCAGTGCCTATATAAAAATTTGTATTTAGGTGTAAAGGACGGCGCATACATGTCGATGAATTTAATGAGAGAGTGTGTAGCCTCACTACACCCCGTCAAAAAATGAGGACTTATCATGGCGAAGAATGAAGCGCTAACGGAAGTGGATGAAGAGCAAACAATTCTCCCTGTTCTGCCACTAAGAGACGTGGTTGTGTATCCTCATATGGTGATTCCATTGTTTGTTGGTCGCGATAAATCGATCAAGGCTTTGGAGGCTGCAATGGAGCGTGATAAACAGGTCATGCTTGTATCGCAGCGTAATGCATCGATTGATGATCCACAGGAAGAAGATATTTACAGCATCGGCACCGTTGCCACTATCTTACAGATGCTAAAGCTCCCTGATGGCACAGTAAAAGTATTGGTTGAAGGGGTAGAGCGTGCCCGTACCGTTCACTTCATGGGGGCACAGGAATATTTTGTGGCGCAGATTTCAATGTTGCGCGCGGCTGAGATGCCAGCGCGTGAAGCTGAAGTGTTGAGTCGTTCAGTCCTTGGTCAGTTTGACCAATATGTAAAATTAAACAATAAAGTACCGCCTGAGGTGCTGTCATCGTTGGCTTCTATCGAAGATGTGGGTCGATTGGCAGATACTATTGCTGCTCACATGACCCTGAAGGTTGAAGAGCGTCAGGAGCTCTTGGAGCAAGTTGAGGCACGTGTTCGTCTTGAGCGTTTAATGAGTTTGATGGAGTCAGAGATTGATCTGTTGCAGGTTGAAAAGCGTATCCGTGGTCGCGTCAAGCGCCAGATGGAAAAGAGTCAACGTGAATATTACTTGAATGAGCAGATGAAGGCGATTCAGAAAGAACTGGGTGATATGGATGATGTCCCCAATGAGCTGGATGAGCTGGCACAGAAAATTGAAAAATCGGGGATGTCGAAAGAGGCCAAGAAAAAAGCCGATGCCGAGCTTAACAAGTTAAAAATGATGTCCCCGATGTCATCTGAGGCTGCTGTGGTGCGTAATTACATCGACTGGATTACCAATGTTCCCTGGAAGAAGCGCAGTAAGATCTGTCGTCAACTGGAGAAAGCTGAAGATGTGCTTGAGGCGGATCACTTTGGTCTGGAGAAAGTCAAAGAGCGTATCCTTGAATACCTTGCTGTGCAGCAGCGTGTTGATAAATTAAAAGGGCCAATTCTCTGTTTAGTTGGCCCTCCTGGTGTCGGTAAGACATCATTGGGTCGTTCGATTGCGCGAGCAACTAATCGCAAGTTTGTGCGTATGGCACTGGGTGGTGTCCGTGATGAAGCTGAAATTCGTGGACATCGTCGTACTTATATCGGTTCGATGCCAGGTAAAATTGTGCAGAACATGGCTAAGGTTGAAACGCGAAATCCACTCTTCTTGCTGGATGAAATTGATAAGATGGCAAACGATTTTCGCGGTGACCCTGCCTCGGCTCTGTTAGAGGTGCTTGATCCAGAGCAGAATTCGACTTTCAATGATCACTATTTAGAAGTTGATTATGACCTTTCGGATGTGATGTTTGTCTGTACTGCAAACAGTATGAACATCCCAGGTCCGTTGCTCGACCGGATGGAGGTGATTCGTCTATCTGGTTATACAGAAGATGAAAAAGTGAGTATTGCGCAGCGCTATCTGTTGACTAAGCAGATTAAAGACAATGGTTTGAAGTCTGATGAAATCAGTATTTCAGAAGGAGCGATTCGTGACATTGTTCGTTACTACACGCGCGAGGCGGGTGTTCGTGGCCTAGAGCGTGAAATTTCAAAAGTTTGTCGTAAAGTTGTTAAAAGCATTCTGCTCAGTGATAGCAAAAAGAAAGTCGTAGTGAGTTCACGAAATCTTGCGAAATACCTTGGTGTGCAGCGTTTCCGCTTTGGGCTTGCAGAAGAACATGATCAAGTTGGGCAGGTAACTGGCCTGGCGTGGACTGAAGTCGGCGGTGAATTGCTGACCATTGAAGGGACTGTGATGCCGGGTAAGGGCAAGTTAACGATCACTGGACAGATTGGTGATGTGATGCAGGAATCGGTGCAAGCGGCGATGACTGTTGTGCGTAGTCGTGCAAATTTGCTGGGTATTGATGCTAATTTTTATCAAACCAATGATATTCATATACATGTACCTGAGGGTGGTATTCCTAAAGATGGCCCCAGTGCTGGTGGTGGCATGTGTACTGCGTTGGTTTCAGCGTTAACAGGGATCCCTGTGCGTGCCGATGTGGCGATGACTGGCGAGATTACACTACGTGGTGAAGTATTACCGATTGGTGGTCTGAAAGAGAAGTTACTTGCCGCTCATCGTGGTGGAATCAAGACCGTATTGATTCCTGATGATAACAAGCGTGACCTTGTTGATATCCCTGCGAATATCAAGAAAGACCTTGATATTAGGCCGGTGAAATGGATTGATGAGGTTTTACTGGCGGCGTTACAATATATGCCAGAGCCCATTACTGATAAAGATGGTGACGGTGATATTGCAGCCAGTAAAAAAGGGTCTAAATCAAAAAAAGGTGGTCAGATTCGGGCCCATTAAAAATCGTTAAAAGTCCTTGTAATCAGGGTTCATCCTGATGTATCCTGCTCGCGCTTTCAGCGAGTAGAATCTTTATATTTTAGCCTTTTTTATAGTCTATCTTTGTTGATTGGCTTGACAGCGCTATGATGCAAATGTATAAGGGGCAGCATTGTTGAAAACTACCTCTGCAGAATATTTAGACGTTTTTCGAAACACCTTTTTGCCAATAATTAATTGGGAGCATGAATAGTGAATAAAGCAGAATTGATCGATGCTGTCGCCAAGTCAGCAGATATTTCAAAGGCAGTAGCAGGTCGCGCGATTGATGGTATGACCGCGGCGGTGAGCAATGCGCTGAAAAATGATGATAGTGTCACACTAGTTGGCTTCGGAACTTTTTCAGTTCGTGAGCGTGCTGCAAGAAAAGGGCGCAATCCGCAGACTGGAGAAGAAATTAATATAAAAGCAGCTAAATTACCCGTATTTAAAGCTGGTAAGACACTTAAAGATACAATAAGATAGCCTGCTTCTTGGGTGCTTAGCTCAGCTGGGAGAGCGTCGCCCTTACAAGGCGGATGTCGGGGGTTCGATCCCCTCAGCACCCACCATTTTAGGAGTGGTAGTCACGCCGGTGGTCGCGGGTTCGAGTCCCGTCCACTCCGCCAACGTTAAATCTGATTAAGGGTGTGCTCAAAAGGCGCGCCCTTTTTAGTTTCTGGTTCTGATATAATTTTCTAGCGATTTTTAACCGGGGTACATCGTTCATTACTTGATGTACTGATTGTTTGAACTAATTGATTACAACTCAGAGAGAACATCATGCTTCGACTTATTCGTGAACGTGCGCAAGGTTTTATTGCGTGGGTCATCGTAATACTGATTATTATTCCATTCGCGCTAGTGGGCGTTAATGAATACTTTGAGACTGACACAAACGTTTATGTGGCAAAGGTCAATGACGTTTCGATCCCTGAGTATGAGTATCGTCGTGTCTACCAGGGAGAGCGCAGCTTTCGCCAATCGTTAGTGGGTGGCGATCTTGATTCACCTTTTATGAACGAAGATTCCATTCAGCGCAGTGCGCTGGATCGTATTGTTAATACTGAAGTGATGTCGCAAGCGGCCAGTGAAAATGGTTTTAATGTCGGTGATCAGCTGTTATTGCAGGCCATTGCTGAGCGTGAAGACTTTCAAACCAACGGCGTATTCGATGCAGTGCTCTACAATAATTTGTTAGCAAGCAATAATCTTTCTCCTGCTGACTTCGAGGCGAACGTGCGTCGCGAGATGATGGCGAATCAATTTGTTTCGGGTGTGATGGACCTTGCGATTGTGACTGACTTTGAGCTCGATGCTTTATTAACAATTCAGGAGCAGACGCGTGAGATTGGTTACCTTGTATTAGAAGCAGAAGCACTTAAAGCGTTGGATGATGAGAGGGAATTCAGCGAAGAAGAGATCACAGTACATTACGATAAGAATGTTAAGCGCTTTGCAGTGCCTGAGATGGTTAGCCTTGAATATGTTACGTTATCTTCGGAGGGCTTGCTGGGTGACGTTGAAGTAGATGAAGAAGCGCTATTCGAGCTTTATGAAGATCGCATCGATAGTTTTGGCTTGCCCGAAGAGCGTCGCGCACGCCATATTCTGGTGAATGCAGCTGATGGTGCTAGCGAAGCAGATGTTGAAGTGGCACGTGCTAAGGCGGCGAGTCTACTTGCTAGGATAAAGACAGGTGAATCATTTGAAACACTAGCCAAAGAAAATTCTGATGATGCGGGTTCTGCGATTGATGGTGGTGATTTAGGCTTTTTTGGACGTGGCATGATGGTCACTGCATTTGATGATGTGACTTTTGAGATGCAGGTTAGTGATGTGAGTGAATTAGTGAAAACCCCATTTGGTTTTCATATTATTAAGCTTGAAGAGATCCGAGAAGATAGCACTAAGCCATTTGCCGAAGTTCGTGAAGATCTTGAGCTTTCATACCGTGAACAGCAGGCAGAGGATGTCCTCTTTGACCAACTGGAAGTATTGAGTAATCTGACCTATGAAAATCCAGACTCACTTGTTGTCGCGGCTGACCAGATGGAATTAG
>QIJH01000113.1 GCA_003232725.1 Chromatiaceae bacterium
CCCTGTTTTTATTCATGACCGCTCCAGTTAGCGCTCATCTTCTGGCCAAAGCAGCCCTGCACCTGCGCATACGCTCTGAAGTTGATCTGCCCAGGGATGAGCAGAGCAAGCCATAAAGTAATTTGATCGCATGACCTGTGACGGTATAGCCAGCTTTGAGATGATGCCGCCGGAGTGCTTTTATGCGCGGATGAGCCACCTATGAGGATAATGACAATTCCATAAAAGACGCACAAACAGCCATTTAAGGCCTGTTTGTGCTGTTTTTTATCTGCTTTGTTAATCCTAAGTCAAATGAGGCCGAATAAGTGATTATGAGGGGATTCCCCGGCTAATTGATGAGTGAGCCGTTTATCTGATTATTGTGGTTTCCCATGAGGAGTGACGGAGTGGGAAATGATGCAGACGGTGCTGGTGATTAATTCGAAAGGAGGTAGTGGTAAAACGACCATTGCATCTAATCTTGCAAGCCTCTTTGCGGCGTCGCATTTAAAGACGGCATTGATGGATTATGATCCACAGGGTTCTAGTCTTTATTGGAACAGTATCCGTCAGCAAGGCAATTGCCCCTCCATACATTTAGTTGATGCGAGTCATTTAAAGGTGGGTTTAACCAGAACCTTTCAACTTCGTATTCCTGATGATATTGAACGGGTCGTGATTGATGCCCCGGCGGGGATATGTCGTAAAATGCTGACCGAAATGGTTTCGAAGGCCGATGTGATTGTGGTGCCGGTGCTACCATCGCCAATTGATATTCATGCCTCATCTGAATTTATTTATGAATTGAAATTGATTATTAATGCATGCCGGGGTTGTGATGCTGCTTTAGGGATTGTTGCGAATCGAGCGCGTAGTAATGACGGCTTATATGAGCCTTTGAAATGCTTTTTGGGCGAACTTGATATCCCTTTTATCACCACATTAACTGATACTGACAATTACATCAGTGCCGTTGAGAAAGGAATGGGCATTCATGAATTAAAACTGCAAACAGTTAAGCTTGAGTTATCGCAATGGTTGCCACTTGTTAAGTGGCTGGCTGACACGCGAAGCGTAACAGCAGCACTGTCTACTCGCGTCGGAACGGCAATAAACCATCACTAGCATGGGACTGGGTTTAATTTCGCTATCATTGATAGCGATAAAGTTATGAGGAAAATTACCGATATAATTCAAAAGATTAACGAATAAATAGAACTTGAGGCCAAGCCTGTTCATGAGCGACGTGGAAAAACCAACTTCTCTTAACAGTCATGTATCTGAGGCGCTGCCTAACGCACTTGCTCGCTCTTTAATTAAACAATGTCGTGAGCACTCTGAGCATTATGTGCAAACACTGTTTGAACCACTGGCTAAACAGTTGGATGATGATCTGTTTAAGCTTGTCGATAAAACACAGGAGAGTGAAAAGGCGCAGCTTTACAGTGATGCGATGCTCAAGTTAAGTAGTGAAAGAGAGGGGTTAGCTCAGCAATTTACCTTGAGCTACTCGCAACGCCTTAGCCAAGCGCTGAACCCTGGTGGGTTGGCTATCGATACTGAGGATGGGATGGGCGGGCTGACGCTTATTGATGATGCTCAGCTTGAAGAGTCTTTGATGATTAATCAGATTACAGCTAAAGTTTTTGAGGCGTATAGTGATGAGCTTTATGCGCTTGAGCTGCGCTTAAGCTTGATGTTGCCTGATCTGAACATGGATGAAGGTCAGGTTCCTTTTGGTTCTGGACCTATTTGTAATGCATTTGAAATGCTGTTGAGTCCATTGGGATTTGATATCAAGGTGAAACTAGCGATTTATCGTTCTCTTGAGCGTACATTATTGGCATCGATCGGGACGTTATTTGATGAATTGAATAATATATTGCGTGAGGCAGGCGTATTGCCCGAAATAAAAAGAAAGGCGAAAAAAAATGAATCCGTCGAACGTGTAACGAAGCTACTTGTTGAGACGACCGCGAGCGAGGGTGGTGGAGCTGGTGGCGAAAGTGCTGGCAGTGTTACTGATGGAGTGGCCCATGGGTATAATGGTGTTCAGCAGCTAGCAGGGCTATTTGCTGATGGTTTGTCAGGTGCGCCGGAAAAACAGCAGGCGCTGCTTGCTGCTCCTGTAACACCACAATTGGTTGAGGTGTTATCTGGCCTGCAAATGTCGAATGATTTGCTTGAGGTCAACACTGAATTTTCGGGTGAAGAATTAAAAGCGCGCATTAAAACGCAGTTAAGCGAGCGCGAAGGTGCGCCCGCAGCGGGTATCAGGCAGCTAGATGATGAAACGATTGATGTTATCAGCATGATCTTTGATGAATGGCTGATGATAGTTTTCCTGACTCTATCAAGGCGCTGGTTTTTCGTTTGCAGATACCTGTTTTGAAAACGGCTATTATTGACCGTGTTTTTTTCGCTGAAAAAGAGCATCCAGCAAGGGTGTTACTGAATGAGTTGACGGTTGCTGGACAGGTTGTCAATGCTGACGACGACGATGTGGGTGCTATCTACCAAAAAATAGAGTCCATTGTAAATTGTTTAACGAATGAGTTTCAGGGTGATCTTGCGATCTTTGATGTTTGTCTGCTAGATTTACGAGCGTTCATGGCGGAGCAAGAGAGTCATTTTCAACAGGTGCAGCAGCAAATTGGTGAGTTGGCACAGCAGAGTAGTTTTGAGGCAAAAACCAGGAAAAATATTGCGCAAGAGATCGCCGCTCATCTCTTGAATCGTAATGTGCCTGATGATGTAAAAGCATTTTTGATGGGTACCTGGCGGCGGGTATTATCTCATATTATGCTTAATGACGGTGATGAGAGTGAGGCGATGAAGCTAGCAGAGCAGGTGAGCAAAGACCTTATCTGGAGCGTTGAGCCACTGGTAAACGCTGAGGCGAGGAGAAAACTGTTATTGATTGTACCGCTCATTCTGGAAGCGCTGCAAGAGGGGTTGAGGCTGATCGGTTATACTGAGGCCCAGATCCAGTCTGTTCATGAGATGATTGAACGCTACCATATTGCCAATATAACAGGCGCTAGCCTGCCGTCATCTGGCGGGCGAGCAATGGATGCCCGCAACATGAAGCCTGTTGATGAGATTGATCAGCTGCTGCAGGATTTAGAGGATGACCTTGGCCTGCCAGAAGGTGGCCGAGAAGGTGGCCGCTTAGGGCAAGAGGGGCTGTCACTTTCACAAGCGGATAGGACTGGTGATAACGGTTTTGACCAAATGATGAAAGAGATGGGTTTTGATGAGGAGATGGCAGATGATGATGCCCCGCGCATCAATGATCGCTATACTATACTGGTTGCAGGACTAGCAGATGGGGCCTGGATTGTGAGCTGGAAGATGATGGCAAAGTAGTACGGCGTGTAAAACTTGCCTGGAAGGGTGATGAGTTTACCAAATACGCCTTTGTGAATTGGCGCTACAAGGTGGTGGCTGAAAAGTCGTATTATGCACTTGCAGATGAATTTAGGCAGGGCAGTGCCGTAATGGTTGAAAAGTTACCGTTGTTCGATCGGGCTTTTGATCGTGTCTTTAGCAAGATCATGCAGCTTGCAGGGTAATTATATTTTTTTGATTAAGGAATGATAATAATGAAGCAAGGTTTGAGATGGCTGCTCGCAGCTATTTTTTTTGTCTCTCTCTCTGGGTGTTTTGAAGAAGAGAAAGTGGATGTCTCATGGGTACTGGGAACATGGGAGCTAGCATATAATCCGGAAAAGGATGATCAAGACAAATTGGTTTTCGACTCTGATGAGACGGTGACGGTACTGGCTGAAAAAGGCGGTAAACTTCAGGGCAGCTACCAATATGTTGATGGCAAGCTGAAAATCTCGTTAGCGACACAACGAAAGACCATTGAGGTCGAATTTGAAGTATCATTAGACCATAGCAAACTGATTTATGAATCGGGTGCTTATTACACAAAGAAATAGTGGTTTTACACGGCTCTCATCAATAAAATGTATGCTAAATAAGCTCATTAATCAGGGGGAGACTCTTGCTGGTTTTAATTTGGAGGAAACATGGCTGAAACAATAGACGAGATTACGATTGATTACTCAGAAGATGGCATTGAGCTGGTTAAACAGCTAGATAAAGAGGTGCTAACGAAGGGGGCATGGTCAACCATTATCTATAAATACCAGGACTGGGATAAGCGTAAAGAAGAGTATAGTCAAGTTAAGTACACCATTCGTCGTTACCAGAAACGTAATGGTGAATATATGCAAAAATCCAAATTTAATATCTCAAGCAAAGAGCAGGCGGGAAATCATTGATGCGTTACAAAAATGGACTGCAGAAGAAGATTAGTGTTGTTGTGGTTTTTTGAGATAAAAATAACGATAAGCTCAGAAGACTATAGAAATTCTAATGTTTACCGACACTATTTAATGTAGTGTCTTAAAATATAGACGGAATTTGCATTGTAGGTGGATAATGGACGGGCGTTCCAAAAACAAATCACTGGATGAACTGTGGGAAAGTTCCTACCTCGCGGGCGGGAATGCAGCTTATCTGGAGCAGCTTTACGAAAACTTTTTAGCAGATCCCAACTCCATTGATGACACATGGCGAGAGCGCTTTGAGACGTTACCTAGTGTTAATGGTACAGCAAAAGATGTGTCGCATGAGGCAATCAAAGAGTCTTTTCGGCAGTTAGCGAGGCAACGCCCCATTCGTGTTGCCGCTGGTACATCTGCGATGAGTGCCGGAATTGGTGCTGGGATGAGTGCTGGACAAGGTGTAAAACAGGCGCAAATCCTGCAGTTTATCGATTCCTACCGATTTTTAGGGCACCTGCAAGCAACGCTTGACCCGCTAGGTATGACTGAGCAGGTAGAGGTGGTCGAACTGCGTCTGGCGCACTATGGCCTGACGGAGCAAGATCTCGAAACGATCTTTCAAACGGGTACGCTGTCAATCAATGGCGAAAACTGTGCGTCGTTACAAAATATTATTGATCACCTAAAAGCGCTTTATTGTGGCAATGTCGGTGTGGAATACATGCACATTGCAGAGCCTGCTGAACGTAACTGGATTATGCAGAGAGTTGAGGCGGGTTATGGCGCCGGTACGTTTTCAGATGAGGCTAAAAAACAGCTGCTCGATCGCATTACCGCGGCCGAAGGGTTAGAGCGTTACCTGCATACCAAATATACCGGACAAAAACGTTTTTCACTGGAAGGGGCCGAGTCCCTGATCCCTATGTTGGACAAAATTGTGAAACGCGGTGGCAGCCATGGCGTGAAAGAGATCATTGTGGGCATGGCGCATCGTGGTCGCCTTAATGTGTTGATTAACATCATGGGCAAAAATCCCGCCGACCTGTTTCTTGAGTTTGAAGGCAAAGCGCGTAATAACAGCGATGGAACGGGCGATGTGAAGTACCATCTAGGTTTTTCATCCAATATTAATACCCCTGGTGGCCCGATTCATATGGCATTGGCCTTTAACCCTTCCCATTTGGAGATTGTCGGTCCGGTGGTTGAAGGGTCTGTACGTGCTCGCCAGGAGGGGCGTAACGATTATGATGGTGACCTGGTGATACCGATAGTCATCCACGGTGATGCGGCGTTCGCTGGGCAGGGGGTGGTGATGGAGACATTTAATATGTCTCAATCACGCGGCTATGCCACCAAAGGCACCATCCATATTGTGATCAACAATCAGGTTGGCTTTACCACCAGTAATCAAAAAGATTCACGTTCAACCATGTACTGCACTGATGTGGCGAAAATGGTCAATGCGCCGATCTTTCATGTGAATAGTGATGACCCTGAGGCGGTCCTGTTTGTGACTCAGGTGGCGCTCGATTATCGCATGGCCTTTCATAAGGATGTGGTGATTGATCTGGTCTGTTACCGTCGTCATGGCCATAGTGAGGCAGATGAACCTTCCGCCACCCAGCCGCTGATGTATCAACATATCAAGGCGATGAAAACGACGCGCGCGTTGTATGCCGAGGCGCTTGTCAATGAAGGGGTGATTGATGATGATGAAGCGAAGGCGTTCATGAGGCGATTCCGTGATGCACTTGATGCTGGCAATGGTGTCGTGCCTGAATTTATCCGTGAAGAAGAGATTGAAAACCCCTATACCTTCGACTGGAAACCTTATCTCAATGGTGATATCACGTTGTCAGTTGATACGCGTATTGAACTGAGCAAGTTACGCCAGTATGCGGAAACGATGCATCAACTGCCGGATGGTTTTGTGCTGCACGCCAACGTCAACAAAATTTTCACCAGCCGTCATAAAATGGCTGCGGGCGCACTGCCGGTTGACTGGGGTTTTGCCGAAAACATGGCCTATGCAACCTTGCTGAAAGATGGCTTTAGTGTGCGACTCTCCGGGCAAGATTGTGGTCGTGGTACCTTTTTTCATCGCCATGCCGTGCTCTATAATCAGCAAGATGGTGAGACTCATGTGCCACTGCGTTACCTTGCTGATGAAAGCAAAGAGAAAGCGGTCAATTTTCTGGTGATTAACTCGCTACTATCGGAAGAGGCGGTACTGGCATTTGAATACGGTTACTCTACTACCGATCCCAATACCCTGACCATCTGGGAAGCGCAGTTTGGTGATTTTGCTAACAATGCTCAAGTAGTGATCGATCAATTTATTAGTGCGGGTGAGCAGAAATGGGGCCGCCTAAGTGGCCTGGTGATGTTACTACCACATGGCTATGAAGGGCAGGGGCCGGAACATTCATCTGCACGCCTGGAGCGTTACATGCAGCTCTGCGCGCAGCACAATATGCAGGTCTGTATGCCAACGACGCCAGCGCAAATGTTTCATCTACTGCGTCGCCAGATGTTAATGAAATGTCGTAAACCACTGATCGTGATGACCCCTAAGAGTCTGTTGCGTCATCGCCGTGCGGTTAACTCACTTGAAGACCTCTGTGATGGTCGTTTTCAGATGGTGATACCTGAGGTTAATGTGCTTAATGATGACGAAGTAAAGCGCGTCGTTATCTGTAGTGGTAAGGTCTACTACGATATCTTTGATAAGCGCGAGCAGGATGAGCGCAAAGATGTAGCGGTGCTGCGCATTGAACAGCTCTACCCGTTTCCTAAAGAGGCACTGAAGGTAGAGCTGGATCGCTATCCTAATGCGACGAAATTTATCTGGTGTCAGGAAGAGCCCATGAACCAGGGTGCATGGTTTTCGAGCCAGCACCATATGCGCACGGTACTGGGCAAAGCGTTTTATCTTGAGTATGCAGGACGACCTTTTTCGGCAGCACCGGCGGTCGGCTATATGCCACTTCATATTCAACAACTGCAGGATCTGTTAGAGGATGCACTGGGTGAAAAGCCTGCAGTAGCTCAATGATGAGCTGCTGGATCAATTTTAAATAAGGAAAACTGATGGCAATTGACGTAAACGTACCTAGCTTTCCTGAATCGGTGGCCGATGGCTCCGTTATCGCCTGGCATAAGCAACCTGGTGATCCTGTAACCCGAGATGAAGTATTGGTAGAAATTGAGACCGATAAGGTGGTCTTTGAAGTCCCGGCACCAGAAGATGGTGTGCTGCTGGAGATCATCGAAAATGAAGGTGCAACGGTATTATCGCAACAACTGCTAGCGCGGATTGATGCAGGTGCGGTGGCATCCAAGCCTGCCGCCATTGAAACAGAAGATAAAACAGCGGCGGCTGCGGATGTTGCGATTGCCCCGGCAGCGCGCAAATTGATGGCTGAAAAAGGGATCAATACGGCTCAGGTAGGCGGCAGTGGTAAGGGCGGACGTATCTTGAAAGAGGATGTGCTTAAGGTGATTGACAGTGCGCCAGCAGCAAAATCAGCCGCGCCAGTTAAAGCAGCACCGGCTGCACCTGTTGTGACAGGTAACCTTGAAGGTCGACCAGAAAAACGGGTGCCGATGAGTCGTTTGCGTGCGCGGGTAGCAGAGCGTTTGTTAGAAGCACAGCATAATGCCGCAATGCTTACTACCTTTAATGAAGTGAATATGAAACCGGTGATGGCGCTGCGTACACGTCACCGTGATGCATTTGAAAAGGCGCATGATGTGCGACTGGGCTTTATGTCCTTTTTTGTCAAGGCAGCGGTGGAGGCATTGAAGCAAATTCCTGCGGTAAATGCCTCGATTGAAGGCAATGATGTGATCTATCACGGCTTCTATGATATTGGCATTGCGGTGAGTTCTCCACGTGGTTTGGTGGTGCCTGTACTGCGCGATGTCGATCAGATGAGCATGGCCGAAATCGAAGCGAAAATTAGAGAGCTCGCACAAAAGGCACAGAACAAATCACTCTCGATTGAGGATATTACCGGTGGTACCTTTACTATTACCAATGGTGGCGTGTTTGGCTCGATGCTTTCGACACCGATTATTAATCCACCACAGAGTGGTATTTTGGGGATGCATAACATTCAGGATCGTGCGATGGTCGTTAATGGTGAAGTTGTGGTGCTGCCGATGATGTACCTTGCGCATTCATATGATCATCGTCTGATCGATGGCAGAGAGGCGGTGCAGTTTCTGGTTAAGATCAAGGAGATGTTGGAAGATCCTGCGCGCATACTGCTGGAAGTGTAAATGCTTTTTGTAACAGCTTTAATCAGGGAGAGGGCTGCTAAAAAATGTCTAAACAATATGATGTCGTGATTGTCGGTGCGGGACCTGCGGGTTATGTTGCCGCGATTCGTTGTGCGCAACTGGGACTAAAGGTGGCTTGTGTCGATAAATGGATTGGCGCAGAAGATCAACCCACATTGGGTGGTACTTGCCTCAATGTTGGTTGTATTCCATCCAAAGCACTGCTTGAATCCTCTGCTCGTTATGACGATATCAGCCACTCCTTTGCTGATCACGGCATTACTGCCAGCGGGATAAAACTTGATCTGGCAAAGATGATGGCACGTAAAGATAAGGTGGTGAGTGATCTCACCCAGGGTATCGTTAGTCTGTTTAAAGCCAATGGTGTTAAGTGGCTTCAAGGAGCGGGCAAGTTGCTGCCTAATCAACAGGTACAGGTGACGGCGCATGGTGATGGTGCCGAGAGCGTGCTCGAAGCAACCCATGTGATCCTTGCGCCGGGTTCCAGTTCGGTTGAGATTGGTGCTGCTCCGTTAAAGGATGACGTGATTGTTGATTCAAGTGGCGCACTTGAATTCACAGAAGTGCCAAAGCGCTTAGGGGTGATTGGTGCCGGTGTAATCGGTCTTGAGCTCGGCAGTGTGTGGCGTCGGCTTGGCTCCGAAGTTATTTTATTGGAGGCGCAAGAGTGCTTTTTAGCGGCGGCCGACGAACAAATTTCAAAAGATGCACTGCGTCAATTCAAACGCCAGGGGTTAGATATCCGTCTTGGCGCGCGAGTGGTCTCGTGCGAAGCAGGCAAAAAAGGTGTCGCGGTTCAATATCAGGATGGCAAAGGCGAGCATACCGAAAGCGTTGATAAAATTATTGTCGCAGTTGGTAGACGCCCTAACACCAATGGCCTTGCAGCAGATGAAGCGGGGTTATTGCTGGATGAATGGGGCTTTGTCCATGTCGATGAACAGTGCCGTACCAATCTACCATCGGTCTATGCGATTGGTGATGCGGTGCGTGGTCCAATGTTGGCACATAAAGGATCAGAAGAGGGGGTGATGGTAGCCGAAGTGATCGCCGGTCAAAAGGCCGAGATGAATTATGACACCATTCCATCGGTGATCTATACCCATCCAGAGATTGCATGGGCAGGTGTTACTGAGCAGGCGTTAAAGGCCGCAGGTACTGAATACAATGTAGGCACATTCCCGTTTGCCGCTAGTGGTCGTGCACGCGCTGCTGGTGATAGTGCCGGGATGGTGAAAGTGATTGCTGATGCGAAAACAGATCGCGTATTGGGTGTTCACATCATCGGTGCGCACGGTTCTGAATTGATTGCACAGGCTGTGATTGCGATGGAGATGGGGGCGAGTAGTGAAGACCTGGCGATGACTGTCTTTGCTCATCCTACACTATCTGAATCTGTTCATGAAGCAGCGCTCGCGGTTGATAGCCGCGCTATCCATATTCCAGGTAAGAAAAAAATTAAAAACTCAGTTGTTGCTGACCATTTAGATTAAGGAATCGATCAATGAATCTACACGAATACCAGGCCAAAGCACTGTTTGCAGAATACGGTATCGCGGTGCCAAACAATCGCGTTGTTAGCCATGCTGACGAAGCCGATGAAGCACTGACTGCGTTGGGTGGCAGTCGTTGGGTGGTAAAGGCGCAGGTACATGCGGGTGGCCGCGGTAAAGCCGGTGGTGTCAAAATCACCGCTAGCAAGGCTGAAGTGATTGAGACGATCAAATCGATGCTCGGTACCAACCTGGTTACTTTTCAGACCGATGCTAACGGTCAGCCAGTCAATCAGGTGATGATCGAAACGCCCTGTGATATTGAACGCGAGCTTTATCTTGGGATGGTGATTGATCGTTCACTCAAGTGTGTCACGGTAATGGCCTCGATCGAAGGCGGCATGGAGATCGAAAAGGTTGCCGCAGAGACTCCAGAAAAGATTCTGAAAATTCCAGTGCATGCCATGGGTGATGTGATCCCTTATCAAGGACGTAAGATTGCTTTTGGTCTAGGGCTTGAAGGCAAGCAGGTTGGCCAGTTTGTAAAGATGCTAACGGCTCTGGTGCGTCTATTTAAAGAGAAAGACCTAAGCTTGATGGAGATCAATCCACTGGTAGTTACTAAAGAGGGTGATATCCTCTGCCTTGATGGCAAAATCAATATTGATGACAACGCGCTATACCGTCATAACGAGTTGCAGGCGCTGCGTGATGTCTCTCAAGAAGATGCGCGTGAAGCTGGTGCGAGTGAGTGGGATCTTAACTACATTGCACTTGATGGTAATATCGGCTGTATGGTCAATGGTGCAGGGCTGGCAATGGCAACGATGGATCTGATTAAGCTGCAAGGTGGTGAGCCCGCTAATTTTCTTGATGTTGGCGGTACTGCTGATAAAGAGCGTGTTGCAGAAGCGTTTAAGATTATTTTATCGGACGATAAAGTCAAAGGCGTGCTGGTTAATATCTTTGGTGGCATTGTGCGTTGTGACATGATTGCTGAAGGTGTGATTGGTGCGATCAAAGAGGTTGGTATTCAAGTGCCAGTGGTCGTGCACCTTGAAGGTAATAATGCAGCGCGAGGATTGGAAATACTCGAAGAGAGCGGCCTGGATATTATCGCCGCGAAAGGACTGAAAGAGTCAGCGATTAAAATCGTTGAAGCGGTCGCCACAAAAAACTAGCAGCCTTAGTGCGTCATGTTTTTTTCCTTTGATCGATAAGCACTGTTAGCATAAGTCGCGCGCTTGTTGTTCTCATCACCCCCAGTTTTACCCAGTCATTTATGTAACTACTCAGCTAACCCATGAAATCCACCATTTCAGCGTTAAAAAATGATCATTTACACGTGTAAACTCACATTTTTCGCCTTGCACCCGAGGGCATAAAGAAACTGGCAGATTTCATGGGC
>QIJH01000120.1 GCA_003232725.1 Chromatiaceae bacterium
AACACCTTAAATTCCGAGGTATACATGCCGTCTTTCACTACGTACCACTACACACCTCACCAGTAGGACTCTCACTTGGCTACCAACCTGGCATGCTTCCTGTTACCGAAAAACTAAGCAGCCAATTGATTCGTCTTCCTTTCTACTATGAATTAGCCGATACAGAGATCCTTCGTATAACCGATACAATCAAAGCCTACTTTAATTGAGACACAATCGAATATTTGATTGATAAAACTATTTAACCATTGAAATTCAAGCCCAACCGGACAGCTAGATGAATGATCTTCTATTAAAACTATCTCATCGCCAAGGGGTACTACTGCTATTAGCGTTAACATCCCTGATCGCCACCATCGTCTACTGGGACTTTCTAACCTTTTCAAAACTTTTTCTATACAAAGATATTGGTAAGATATTGGTAGCGACACGCTTAACGTCTACTACCCCAAATATATTCATCTCGCTGGTTATTTACGAACAGAGGGTTGGCCTGGCTGGTCATTTGGCCAGGGCATGGGGCAGAATATTTTCCCACATAGTATCGGTAACCCATTTGAATTAATTTTACTGCTAATCGGTTCAGAGTACCTCGCCTATGGCATTGTCTACATAGAAGTCCTTAAAATATTTCTCGCGGCACTTCTCTTTTTTCTCTACCTGAGGACACTGCAACTATCCCCTCAAGTTGCAGTAATCGGCGGACTGTTATACGCCTTTTCAGGACTCATGATCCTTGGTGGAACCTGGTATGTCTTTTCCACTGATGCAGTATACTTCGCCCTCCTCCTGTACACACTGGAACGATATATAAAAGATCGAAATTGGTGTTATTTCGTTATCGCTATCGCCTTAATCGCGGCCAACACCTCTTTTAACCTCTACCTCTACGCAATGTTCATTCTTCCTTACACTATTTTTCGCCACCACCATTACTACCACTGGAAGCCTGCAGCGCTTGTAAAAACAGTTGGCTGGATAACTGTTTTCGGCACATTAGGAGCATGCATCAGCGCAGTATTTCTTATTGCTAACGTACAAGAGATGATTAGCAGCCCTCGCTTGATGGGAGACGCCTCTTTCTTCAGCCAACTGCTGACTCAACCACCTTTTCAACTAGCCGGCATGAAACATAACATCACCGTGATTGCTCGATTATTTTCTAGCGACTTACTCGGAACAGGCAGTCAGTTTACCGGCTGGTATAACTACCTCGAAGCACCAATAATCTATTGTGGACTCCTGACCCTACTGTTAGCACCCCAGGTATTCATTCATCTTGAGCGGCGTGCAAAAATAAGCTATCTACTATTTTTTACAGTTTTCGCGCTGCCTGTTATTTTTCCATTTTTCCGCCACTTTTTCTGGGCATTCTCTGGTGAGTATTACCGCCTATTTTCTGCCTTCATTATATTTGTCGCGCTCTTTTTTTCACTACATGCTCTCAATCATATTACAAAGTCTGGCGTCGTGAACAAGCCATTATTAATAGCTACCCTTGCAACATTACTTTTGCTATTAACCGGCCCCTATCTATACGATGAAAAAATAGCAGCAAATATCATTAATGGAAAAATAGCATTAATGGCTGGAATATTCCTGCTGCTTTACGCGGCCTTAATTTTTCTTATTAGTAAGAAGGCGTTAAAAGGTCTAGCCTTTCTGGGATTGCTATTGCTTGTTTGCATCGAATTAACCAGCTTTTCATGGCAAACGATAAATAATCGAGCTATCGTCGATGCTGATGAATACCAAGAAAAGTCAGGGTACAATGACTATAGTGTTGATGCGATCGAGAAAATAAAACAGAAAGACCCCAGCTTTTATCGTATTGAGAAATCCTATCACTCCAGCCCCGCAATTCATCCAAGCATTAACGACGCAAAAGTTCACGGTTATTTTGGGACTCAATCATACCACTCATTTAACCAACTCAATTACATTCGGTTTCTGGATGCACTGGGAATCATAGATGGTAACAATGAGTCCGCCACGCGCTGGGCTAAAGGCCTTAAAGATCACCCTCTATTATTAAGCCTTGCATCAGTCAGATACTTTATCACCAAAGACCCAGAGCACCTTAAAGTGCTAATGAACTATGGCATCCAGGGGATAGAAAGAATTGGCGATGTTTTTATTGCTATCAACACTCTCTATTTACCGCTAGGCTTTACATATGAACACTTCATGACGGAAGATGAATTCCTCTCACTGCCCAGAGAAAAAAAATATGTCGCCCTGATGCGCGCAACTATTCTTAACAATACAAGCCAGCAAGCACAATCACGACTATCGCCGTATTCTGTAGAACAAATTCCCTCTAGCTATAATATAAGTTCATTCGTAGAGGACGTTAAACAGCGACGAATGAAAACTTTGAATATCGAACACTTTGACAACAATCACATATCCGGCACCATCGAGCTAAATACTCCGCGCTTCCTTTTTTTATCAATTCCATTCGACAAAGGCTGGAATATAAAAGTGAATGGAAAAACAAGAGAGGTAAAACAGGCAAACATTGGGTTTTCAGGGATAATGCTAGACACTGGAAAACATGAAATTGAGTTAACCTATAAAACGCCACATCTATTCACTGGCGCCTTAATATCAATCATCTCCATGATTGTTTTTATCATATTTGCATGGCGATTCAGGGCGCGTAGTAAAAACATCGGCATCAATTAAAACAACCAATACGACGCATTTTAAAATGATAGATATAGCATCAATAAGCTCAAATCTCACCCTGGCCTCGGATGGAATATGGTATAGCTCGGCAGCCGAAAAAGTATCATACCCTGAAAATGGTAGTGAAGCCTGCTTCTCCATTGAAGATAACTCATTCTGGTTTATACATCGCAATCAATGCATCACTACCGTAGTGAATGCCTTTCCCCCAAGAAAGGGTGGCAGCATATTTGACATTGGAGGAGGGAATGGCTTCATTTCGCAAGGGCTTGCAAACAAAGGATTTAATGTCACTTTACTTGAACCCAGCAGAAAGGGTGTCGTGCATGCAAAACAGCGCGGTGTGAAAAATATCATTTGCGCCACCATAGAAACAGCAGGATTCCATTCGGAATCACTTCCGGCCGCGGGCCTGTTTGATGTGATAGAGCACATAGAAAATGACAGTGCGTTTTTAGGCTCTATTCAATCCCTGATAGAACCTGGCGGACACCTTTACCTCACCGTTCCACTATACCCGGCCCTGTGGTCAGACGAAGATAAACTAGCGGGCCATTACAGGCGTTATACAATGAAAAGTGCCGAAGCGCTCGTCATCACCGCGGGATTTGAAGTCGAATATTCATCATGTTTCTTTAGAGCACTGCCACTACCCATCTATTTTTTGAGGACTCTGCCATACAAACTTGGCCTCACAAAAAAAACAACTCACGCAAACCTGAATGCACACACTAAAAGCAGCGCTTTCACTCATAAAATCATTAGCTCAGTCTTGCAATCAGAACTTAAGCAATTAAATGCCAAACAACAGATGCGCTTTGGTGCCAGCCTTATCCTGGCTGCAAAAAAACCACTTTGACAAGAAAAATTATTCATCACAACACCCTTCTGCCTCCTACTTAAGCCCCCCTGTCACGCGCTCTTCTTCTAAATATAACTTCTCTAGCGCTAATAAATCCCGTTTACGCGCCTTAAGTCGCTTAGCAGGATTACCAACATATATTGACCATTCATCCGTAGACTTTGTCACCAGCGCCAGCGCACCCACCGAAGTCCCCTCGCCCAACATAACGCCAGGAAAAATTAATGACATAGTCCCAACAATAGAATGTCGCCCTATCACAACCGGCTTCTTCATCACATTCTTATATTTATCAGGAACGGTAGGGTTTGTCAGTGTAGCGCCACTATAGTCATCACTTTGAGAAAACACATGGCAGCCATATGCCAGGCCAACAAAATCCTCCAGCGTAACGCCTTCATCGCCACCGGCAACATTACAAAACACAGCAACATGCACATTACGCCCAATTGAAACTTTTCCAGAGATCACACAAAAATCATCTATCCGGGAATGATCTCCAATTGCCATCTTTTCCGGGTTATAGATAGAAGCTTTATCACTGATACGAACATTTTTTCCCAATGATTTAAAGCCTATTCTTCTCAACTCACCCTCACTATAAAATGCCATAACATCACTCCTTATCACTCATGTCACTCACCACTTGTAATGTCATATTAAACCAACCATCAGCCAAACATCTTCAGTTTTCAACACGCCATACCCGTAACGTTTGAAATTTAGGTCTAATTACACACCCTATTTGCCCCTGGTTCCTTCATCTGGTGGGCAAAACCGAAGAGGCTTCCCTCATCTTCAGTACAACATGCTCGATGTTTACGCATCTTGTTTCATGACACAAAATGCCATGGAGGACTGTCCGACTCTACTGCGCTTGTATGGATAATACACTCCCTGTTCGGGTAAAGTGAGCCCCAAGTTTTAGCAGCAACTAAAAGCCTTCTTATACGGGAGTGCGATGATGCGCAGACTCCAGTGACAAGGCTTACTCTTGCATAATGTCAAAAAAAGAGACATCCTGCTCAGACCACCCACTAATTTAATGACCCCGCGCCAGTCACGCCTGTAGATCACTTGCCTATGACGGAGTGAGCGTTACAAGGAGGGAGTAAAATGCGAAATAAGTTAATTATTCCGGTTGTTGGGTTTGTGTTGTTGTTGGGCGCTTGTGAACACCAGCGTTGAAGATGAGCTGATGATTAACAGGGGAGATGGCGGCACGCTAGTTGCCCGTTTCGACCCCTCTTCCGGCGAGGTTCCCTCACCCAATAATCTTGCCTTTCTCGGGTCGACCCCGCCCCAAGGAACACTGCCCTCCGCTTGGATACAACCTGCCGACGCAACACTCAACTTGAGCGTTGCAGATGAAGACGATGCTACCGACCCCAGAGTAGCGATGAACTCACTGGACGGCTTTTCTACGGTTGCCCCCCTTAGGGCTACTATCGGTGCGGCGGCTGATGCCAGCACGCTTGGCTTGAACACCGTCAAACTGTTTGAAGTGACGCTCAACGCCTTCGGCCTTGTTGAAACGGTATCTGCGGAATTAAGTTATGGCAGTGATTACATCGCCACGGTCTCATCGGTCGATAGCAGTGGCAAAACCATCGCCATCGTTCCCATTAAACCGCTTAAACCCAAGGCCAGTTACCTTGCGGCATTGACCACCGGCATCCAATCTACCGATGGTCGTAGTCTGATGCCGGACAGTGTTTACAACATCACCAAATCGCTCCAGCCGCTGCACGTTGGCGGTGTGAGTCAAGTGAAGGTATTAACTGATGAGCAGGCGGTGGCTCTGGAAGCACTGCGGCCGTTAACCAATGCCCAGGAAGCGGCTCTGGCCGGCCAAGGCATCGCCAGTAGCAGCGTGGCGGTGAGCTGGGTCTTTTCCACCCAGTCGGTGGGTGATGTGTTAACCGCGGTAAAAGCGCTGGCTACCGGCAGCTCTGCCATCAACCCCGTCTCCATCGGCACGGCATCACAGCTGGTTGGTGGTTCGGCCGGTAATGCAGCAGTGTACGCCGGAACACTGACGCTGCCTTACTATCTGACCAATGATAGCAGCAGCCTAGCCGACCCACTCAGCAAGTATTGGGCGGGCACAGACGGCAGCAACTTGACCCGCTATACGCCAACACCGGAAAAAACCAGCGACGAGACCGTGCCCCTGCTGGTCTCAGCGCCCAATAACGTTTCCAAACCAGCGGGCGGCTGGCCGGTGGTGATGTTTCAACACGGCATCACCAGTGACCGCAGCGCCATGCTGGCCATTGCAGAAACCCTGGCCAGTGTTGGCTTTGCGGTGGTTGCCATCGATCTGCCACTGCATGGATTAGTACCTGGTCACCCGCTGTATAGCAGTGGCGCTGAACGCACCTTTGATCTGAATCTGGCCAATAACGACACAGCAACCGCCTGTGCCGAGGGCATCACTTTCCCTTGCCCCGACGAGCTGGTTGATAGCTCGGGCAAACATTTTATCAACCTCGGCAACCTGCAGGTGACCCGCGACAACTTGCGTCAGGGTGTGGCGGATCAGTTCGCCCTGTTTAATGCCCTGTCGACAATGGACTATGATGGCGGCGGCGCTGATTTTGATACCAGCAGGGTCTATTTCGTCGGCCACTCCCTCGGCGGCATGGTGGGTTTAGTCTTTGCTGCACTAGAGCCTAACCTGCGCGATATAGTGTTGGCGATGCCCGGCGGCGGCATCGCCAAACTGCTCGACGGCTCCGCCACCTTTGGTCCTGTTATTGCTGCCGGTCTTGCAGGTGCCGGGGTCGTTAAAGGTACCCCTGATTACGAATCCTTTATGGCGGCGGCGCAAATCCTGATGGATAGTGGCGACCCGATCAACTACACCCAGGCGTCCAACCCGACACGTGATAGTGCCAGTGGGCGCGGCGTATTGATGCTTGAAGTGGTGGGTGATGGCGCCAGCAATCTGCCGGATCAGGTGATTCCCAACAATGTCACCACGCTTGCTCCCGCAGATACCGTCGCGGCTCCGCTGTCTGGCAGTGACCCACTGGCCGCCTACCTCGGCCTCACACCGGCTAGCGACTCAGCAACAGGCACCAACCTCAAACATCGGCTTCGCTTCACTGGCGGTGACCATCGATCCATTCTTGACCCCAGTGCCAACGCAGCGGTCACCAACGCCATGCAGACGGCCGTCGCAACGTTTTTGGCTAGCGATGGCGATGCCTTCACCATCACAGACACCTCACTCCTTCAATGAGCAGTCATGATAATCACGGAATGGGAGACAGAACAGTGAATAATAAATTGATGATCAGAACTGCAGTCCCGATACTCTTCCTGTTATCGAGCGCAGCACAGGCGATAGAGATCCAGCAAGGTGAGGGCATCGCCAGTCGGGTGGAAGATAGGGACGAAAGCCTCATCGGCATTGCCAATGGTGGCACCGCCTTTGGTGTGAATGCAGATGATGGCAATCTCAACTACGGCAAGGGGATCTACAGCAACATCTTTAAAGTCACCTCGGAAATGGAGCTGAACTACCGTAATTTTGGCGGATTTATCCGTGCCACTGCTTTTTACGACTACGAAAATGAGCAAGAGGATCGAGCGAGAACCCCCTTGAGCGACGACACTAAAGCGTTGATCGGCAGCGATATCGATCTGCGCGACGCCTACCTTTGGGCACTCTTCGACATGGGTGAAAAGCCCGCTGAAGTGCGCGTCGGCAATCAACTGTTGAGCTGGGGTGAAAGCACCTTTATTCAAAATAGCATCAACGCCATCAACCCGGTGGATGTCAGCAAAGCGCGTGTACCGGGCGCCGAGCTGCGCGAAATTTTACTGCCGATCCCCATCCTTTCGGCCTCGCTTGCGACCACAGAAAACAGCAGCATCGAACTCTTCTACCAGTTGCAGTGGGAAAAGACCGAGGCCGACCCGGTAGGCTCTTACTTTGGTGTTAATGACTTCGCTCCGGCCGGGGGCGAGCGGGTAATGTTAGGCTGGGGCGCAGTGCCCGACAGCGTACCCGGCAGTTTGGTTGTCACCCCGCCTGCCACCACCGGGGTGGTCGCTCGCGGCACCGACAGGGAAGCCAAAGATAGCGGCCAGTACGGCGCGGCCATTCGCCTCTATGCGCCGAAGCTGAATGATACCGAATTTGCTTTCTACTATATTAACTACCATAGCCGCCTTCCGCTCATAGGGGCTACCACGGGCACGGCTGCGGCTGCAGCGGGGGTTGATCCCAACGGTCTCAGCTACGTACAAACGGCGCGTTATTTCATCAGTTATCCTGAAAATATTAAGCTCTACGGCCTGAGTTTCAACACTGATCTAGGCCGCTCTGGTATCGCCCTTCAGGGTGAAGTCTCCTATCGACGGGATGTGCCACTACAGATCGATGATGTGGAAATCCTCTTTGCTGCCCTTGGTGCGCAAGACAATCTTAGCCCCGGCAACACCGGCGCAGCGGCGCTGGCCAGCGCGGGTCAGTTGGGTTTGGTTCCATTTGAAACCGATATTCCCGGCTATATTCGCAAAGATGTTTCTCAAGCGCAGATGACCGCCACCAAGGTCTTTGGCCCTGTTTGGGCGGCAAACACAACCGTTTTGCTGGGTGAAGTCGGTGTCTCCCATGTCATCGACATGCCTAGTAAGAATGTGCTGCGACTCAACACCCCCGGCACTTTCATCAGTGGTAATGAAGCGCTGGCTGCAGTTCACTATGGCGCATTTGAAAGTGCAGAGCGCTTTGCTGACGCCACCTCTTGGGGCTACCGCCTGCTGACACGCATGCAGTTTGATAATGTCTTTCGCTCCATTAATCTGGCTCCTCGCATTGTCTGGCAGCATGATGTTAACGGCACCACGCCTGGGCCAGCGGGTAACTTCATCGAAGGTCGCCGGGCACTTACCCTCGCGCTGGGGGCAACCTACCAAAACACCTATTCGGCTGACCTGAGTTACACCCGCTACAGCGGTGCAGGTCGTTACAACCTGATTAACGATCGCGACTATGTCGCCTTCAATATCAAATATTCGTTCTAAGGAGATCAGTCATGGCAAAGCACGCACTCCCTAAACCGGTCGCCTCGCTCATTGGCGCAATCGCCTTAACGCTCTTCGCCGCTAACAGTTGGGCTGCTAGTGCTGAAGAGGTTGCCCGCCTTGGCGCAGGCCTCACTCCGCTGGGCGCTGTTAAGGCAGGCAATGTTGATGGCACCATTCCCAGTTGGGATGGCGGCATCACCAAACCCCCAGCCAACTACAAACTGGGCGACCATCATCCCCCCCCTTTTGCCGATGACAAAGTAAAATTCACCATCACAAAAGCTAATATGGCAGATCATGCTGATAAACTCAGTGCTGGCCACCAAGCGATGTTGAAAGCCTACGGTAGCTTCAATATGAAGGTCTATCCCAGTCGCCGCACGGCTGCGGTACCTCAGCGTATCTATGACGCCACCAAACAGAATGCCGCCACCGCGCAACTTACAGAGAGTGGCAACGGCGTCACCGGCACCATTCACGGTATTCCGTTTCCGCTTCCAGAAAGTGGTCTGGAGGTGATCTGGAACCACATTCTTCGCTACCGTGGTGACACCGCTGCGCGCTATTTCTCTCAGGCAGCTCCCACGCGCGGTGGTAACTACACCTTGGTACGTTTCTATGACGAGTTCAATGTACAATATTCGCAGGAGAAGATGACCGAAGCGGACCTCAACAATGTTGTGCTTCAGTTCAAACAGAAAGTGCTCTCGCCACCGCGCCTAGCGGGTGGCATTTTGCTGGTACACGAGACCCTGGATCAATACAAAGAGCCTCGTAAAGCGTGGCTCTACAACCCCGGCCAACGGCGTGTGCGGCGCGCCCCCAATGTTGCTTTTGATAACCCCGGCACCGCTTCCGACGGCATGCGTACTACCGACCAATACGACATGTTTACCGGCAGCCCGGAACGTTACAACTGGGAGTTAGTGGGCAAAAAAGAGATCTACGTTCCCTACAACAGTTACGATTTGCATAGCGATAAGCTTAAATACAGCGATATCCTTACTCCACTGCACATCAATCCAGAGCACTTACGTTACGAGTTACACCGCGTCTGGGTCGTTGAAGCAACGCTGAAAGAGGGGATGCGTCATATCTACAAACGCCGTACCTTCTACGTCGATGAGGACTCTTGGCAAATTTTGGTGGTCGATCAATACGACAACCGCAACCAGCTCTGGCGCATCTCTGAAGGGCACGTCATCAACTACTATGAAGTGCCTCTGCTATGGACGACGCTGGAGGTTCACACGGATCTTCAGGCGGGTCGTTATCTCGCCATGGGTTTGGCTAACGAAGAAAGAGAGATGTACAAATTTAACTTCGAACGCAAAGCCTCTGACTACGCACCCGCTGCACTACGTCGAGAAGGCCGGCGGTAAATGTTAGATGGCCGTGGGGTAGGCATGTTGTTTGTGCCCGCCGTTCTCTTCTGCCTTGTGACGCTCTCGCCTGCTTTGGCTGACGAGCCATCCGAACCTTCCCGTCTCGCGATACAGTCCTTATTACTGGACGGCGCTCAATACCAAAATAGAATGATTGCCGTTGGCCAGCGTGGCCATGTGCTCTACAGCGACGACCAAGGCCATCACTGGCGTCAGGCCAGCACTCCCACACGCGCCATGTTAAACGGCGTTTTTTTTCTCAATGAGACTCATGCATGGGCAGTGGGTCACGACGCCACCATTATCAAAAGCCGTGACGGTGGCCAGAGCTGGCAATTGAGTTACAGTGCGCCCGAGGAGGAGACGCCGCTGTTCGGTGTTTGGTTCAAAGACCAGAACAACGGTTTTGCTGTTGGCGCTTATGGCCTGTTTATGGAGACAAATGACGGCGGTGAAAACTGGCAAAAACGCTGGATCAGCGAAGAGGATGATTTCCACCTGAACCACATCACCGTAGCAGCAGACGGCACCCTTTACCTCGCCGCCGAAAGTGGTGTGGTCTACCGCTCCGATGATGGCGGTGATCACTGGGTCAACCTGACCACCCCCTACCACGGCTCTTTTTTTGGCTCACTGCCGCTGTTTGAAAACCAGCTGTTTATCTTCGGTCTGCGCGGCCATCTGTTTAGCACTTACGACAAGGGCGAAAGCTGGCACAATATCGCAACAGGCACCACCGCCATGCTCACCAGCGCCCTGAAAACCGACGATAACCGCTGCATTTTTGCCGGGCTCAGTGGTGTTTTGTTAGTCGATCGAGAGTGCGACGGCAAGGCGCTACAGCTTATCCAGCGCCCCGACCGCAGCGGCATCTCGGCGCTGCTCAGCAGCGATAACGGCGAGCTGGTACTGATCGGCGAAGCGGGCATCACGAGATTCAAACCATGATGAGCACCCTGATCAACACCCTTGAGAAGCTGCTCTTCAACCATCGCCGTGGGGTGATTGTGGTGTTCGTCATCATCACCACTGTGCTGCTCTACTGCGCCACCCAACTGCGCGTCGATGCCGGTTTCACCAAACTGCTGCCGATGAAGCACGAATACATGCAGACCTTCAGCGGGCATCAGCAGGAGTTCGGCGGAGCCAATCGCATCCTCATCGCTCTGATGGTTAAAGAGGGAGATATTTTCAACAAGCCTTTTTTCGAGCGCCTCGCCACCGTTACCGATGAGGTCTTTTTTATTCCCGGTGTTGATCGCACTCGGGTCACTTCACTCTTCACCCCCAACGTGCGCTTCACCGAAGTGGTGGAAGATGGCATCGCGGGTGGCAACGTCATCCCCGCCGATTTTGAGGCCACGCCGGAGGGGTTGGCCAAGGTGCGGCAGAACATTCTCAAAGCAGGCATTGTCGGTCGCCTAGTGGCCAACGATTTCAGCGGTGCGTTGATCAGCGTGCAGTTGCAGGAGTTCAATCCCGACACCGGCGAGGCGCTGGACTACATCAAAGTAGCCAGGTTGTTGGAAGAGCGCATTCGCGGTCAATACGAGAGTCAGGATTTCAACATTGAACTCAAGGTTCACGTCATCGGTTTTGCCAAAGCGATCGGCGACATCGCTGACGGCGCAGCGCGGGTAATCCTCTTTTTCGCCCTCACCTTCGTCATCACCGCCCTGCTCGTCTTCGGCAACACCCGCTCTTTTCGCCTCACTGCCGCACTATTGGGCAGCGCGCTGATCGCGGTGGTCTGGCAACTGGGGCTACTCACGATCATGGGTTACGGCATCGACCCGATGTCGGTACTCATCCCCTTTTTGATCTTCGCCATCGCCATCAGCCACGGTGTGCAGATGGTCAACAACCACAACAATGAGGTCTTCCAAGGAGCCGACGCCGAAACCGCCGCCCGTACCTGCTTTAAACGCTTGCTAATTCCCAGCACCATCGCGCTGGCCAGTGACACCATCGGCTTTATCACCATCTACCTGATCGAAATTCGCGTTATTCAAGAGATGGCGATCACCGCCAGCGTCGGTGTAGCAGTGATCATCTTTATCAACCTACTGCTATTGCCAGTGCTGCTTTCCTATATCGTTCCCAAAGCAGGGCATCGGGAAAAGCTAAGCCATCGCGCCGAAAAAATGAACGCGGTCTGGTCGGTAGTGGCGAAAGCCGCCACCGCCAAACCCGCCGCAGGGATTATTCTCTTCTCTCTCTTTTTGCTAATCATCGGTGTTTGGAAAGCGACCGACGTGAAAATTGGCGATCTGCAACGCGGCGTGCCCGAGCTGCGCGCGGAATCGCGTTACAACGTTGACAGCGAAGTGATCAGCGATAAATTCTCCATCGGTGTTGATGTGCTGACGGTGATTGTCGAGACCTCGCCGGAAGGCTGCATCAATTACGACATCATGAGCGCCATCGACCACTTTCAGTGGACCATGTTAAATGTGGCGGGGGTGCAGTCGGTAATCGCCATGCCGGGGGTTGTGCGGGTGATCAATTCTGGCTGGAATGAAGGGAGCCTAAAGTGGCGCGTGCTGCCGCGCAACGCATCCTCCCTAGCGCAGTCGGTAGCCTACATCCCCACCAGCAGCGGCCTGCTCAACAACGATTGCAGCGTGATGCCGGTGATGATTTTCACCGAGGATCACAAAGCGACCACCATCACCACCATCGTCACAGCCATCAAAGCCTATCGCGATGCACACAACCGCGATAACCTTCAGTTCCATCTCGCCACCGGCAATGTCGGCGTGATGGCCGCCACTAACGAAGAGATCGAACGTGCCCAGTTCCCTATCTTGTTCTATCTCTTTAGCATCATTATCGCCTTGTGCCTGCTAACTTTTCGCTCCCTCGCCACTACGCTTTGCATCATGTTGCCGCTAGCGCTGGTCTCGCTGCTGGCCTACGCGCTGATGGCGATGCTCGATATCGGACTCAAAGTCGCTACCCTGCCGGTGGTGGCGCTGGGGGTTGGCGTGGGGGTGGACTACGGCATCTACATCTACAGCCGCCTGCGCGAATTTTTAAAAACCGAAAACTCGCTCTACGACGCCTACCTGATGACCCTAAGCCAGACCGGTAGCGGCGTCCTCTTCACCGCCATTACGCTGGCCATCGGCGTTGCCACCTGGATCTTTTCGCCGCTCAAATTCCAGGCCGACATGGGCGTGCTGCTTACCTTTATGTTTTTGGTTAACATGCTGGGGGCGATCTTTCTACTGCCTGCGCTGGCCTATTGGTTTGAGCGTTTTCGCCCACCTAGAAAGTCATCATAACTCATACGAAGCCAAGTGTATTACTGGTAGAGGAGGATGAACGCACTCGTGGGCGGCTCGCTGGCATTATCGCAGCGACACCAGGGTTATCGCTGTTCGGCGCTGCGGGGAGCTTGGCGGATGCTCAGGCGATGCTGGCAGACGGATGCCCTGATGTCCTTCTGACGGACCTAGGATTGCCGGATGGTGATGGTGGTAATCTGATTAAGCAGGTGCACGCTAAAAGCAGCTGTGGCGGGGTATATTCTCAAGAATGGCACAACGGCACATATCGGCAATACCGTATTGCAACTGCTTGATGACGGGTCGCCCATTAGCCCACCGATCGCCCGCCATCTGCTTAAACATTTGCACCCCGCCAAGTTCACAACATCGCCGCCAAGTGCCCCCCCCGTTGTCGACGCGCGAAGTGAAGGTGCTGGCAGCAGTCTCCAAGGGCTTTATCTATAATGAAATCGCAGAGATGCTGAATATCTAGAAAAATTCATTTAATGACGATTGATTCCACCCGCCTCTGTGTTCCACATCGGTACTCAAATTCTTGTGGGATCTCCACTTGAGCGGCTCCCTTAGCATCGGAACGACAGATTCCCAAGTTCCATACCAGTGCCTGAAAGATCGTCACGCCACCTCTATACCGGATGCCGTCAGACTAAAACTCAGTCTCCCGCCTGACTTGTCCCAGAGCATTATCGAAACTCTGGTTTTGACATCAATTACAATTATCGACACTTCGTCGATGGTTCACTTATGTTCGTCTCAATCTTTCTTACCT
>QIJH01000045.1 GCA_003232725.1 Chromatiaceae bacterium
GGGTGAGGATGTGCGTGACTATGTTGATGTTGATAAGCGGTAACTAAGTTTACGCCTGCTGAAGTAGTTGTTGTACTTCGGAAATTGAAGTCCGCTGAATGGACTTTCCATCTAGCGGGATTTTTGGTACCTGGCGTATCCCTTTTTTAGGGAATACGGCTGATTTCACCTTGGCTTTCTCATCCGCTGTTCGCCAGTGATGTCAGGCGATTGGCTGCTTTTCGTTTCGTGGCCTGAAAATCACTGATGCTCTTTTCGCTCATAATGCGCGCGGTTTCTACCGCAAGCCGTTGGTGTACGCGTTGTGTTTTGTCTGATTGAGGCAGGGCGTGTGATTTAGAACAGTTGTGCTGGAGGTGCATCCATGGCAGGCGTGCTTGGATTGTCTCCATTTACCGTCGGTGCCGGTTTAATCCTGGGTTTACTATGGCGTGTCGGTGCATACTCACTTCTGAAGATTTCAAATATTGCACCAGCTTGATTGCTTTCAGCAAGCAGGCCATTTTCAGGGTCGATACGGACGGTGACCAGACCTGCAGGGCGTTCAAATGGTTTTTCAGGTATGCCTTTAAGTGCTTCTTTCATGTAGTAGATCCACATTGGCAATGCGGCACGTCCGCCTGTTTCACGGTTGCCGAGTGAGCGCATCTGATCAAAACCGACCCAGGCAATGGTGGCAACATCGGCATTGTAGCCAGAGAACCAAGCATCCTGCTGGTCATTGGTGGTGCCTGTTTTACCTGCGAGGTCATTTCGTTTTAGCTGGAGCGCGCGTCGTCCTGTGCCATGTTTAACCACATCCCGGAGCATTGAGGTCATCAAATAGATATTTCTTTCTGAGGCAACGCGCTTAGCAACATTAAGAGGAGGAGGTAAAGAGCCATCGTTAGATTCATCTAATATCATGGTGTCAATTTCATCTGCTGAAAGGGTGCAGGCCTGCAGGCACACCGTGGCTGGATTGGCCTCAAAGACGATCGAGTGATCAGCATCGATGATCTGTTTTATAAAATATGGGGTGACACGGTAGCCGCCATTGGAAAGCACTGCGTAGCCAGCAGCGAGTTGAAGTGGTGTGATTACTCCGCTACCAAGTGCTAGAGAGAGATCTCGCGGTAGGCTTTGGGGATCAAAACCGAATCGACTGACATATTCGAGGGCATAAGGAATGCCAATGGAACGCATCAGACGGATAGAAACCAGGTTGCGGGATTTAATGAGTGCTTGACGTAGACGGGTAGGGCCAAAAAACTTACCACTGTAGTTTTCTGGACGCCACGCACTTTCTAAGCCTGGGTCGTCAAATACAACAGGGGCATCATTGATTATGCTGGCGGTAGTGAATCCCTTTTCGAGTGCCGCAGAATAGATAAATGGTTTGAAATTTGAACCGGATTGGCGAGTTGCCTGCGTAACGCGATTGAAGTTGCTGCGGTGAAAATCATAGCCACCATTGAGTGCGATGATGTGACCATCATGTGAGGAGACAGAAACCAGAGCCCCTTCTGCTTGCGGTGGTTGAGATAAGCGCCAGCCATGTTTTAGATCTGTCTGGACATAGATCAAGTCTCCTTCTTTAAGTATATCGGCGGCTATTTTTAGTGCTGGGCCGCGCCTGTTGTCATCGATATAGGTGCGGGCCCATGACAAGCCACCCCATGGGATATGGGCAATAAGATTGGTTTCAGAGTTAAGCATGATGGTGACCGCTTGTTCCTCAAGTGCCAATACCACGGCAGAGGTTAAATAGCCGACTTTAGGGATTTTTTTGAATAACTGATTCCATCTCTCAATAGTGGGTAGATTAGAAAAATCGACATGTCCAAGTGTGCCGCGATAGCCATGACGTGAATCATAATCGAGCAGGGCAAGGCGCAACGCATTGTTAGCAGCAATTTGCAGGCGAGAGTCGATGGTCGTAATAACCTTATAACCACCGGTATAGGTTTGTTCCTCACCATACTGCCTTACCATCTTTGAACGTACCATTTCAGCAATATGAGGTGCTGAGACTTCAATCGAAAGGCCGTGAAGTTTCGCGGTATCTTCTGTGTTGAGTGCATTTTTATAAGTATCGGTATCAATGTGGTTAAGCGCATGCATTCGCCCGAGAACATAGTTGCGTCGAGTCACGGCTCGTTTTGAGTTGGTGACGGGGTTAAAGCGCGAGGGGGCTTTGGGTAGCCCGGCAATCATAGCCATTTCAGCAATGGTGAGCTGATCCATTTTTTTACCATAATAAACCTGCGCCGCAGCTGCAATGCCATAGGAGCGATGGCCAAGGTAGATTTTATTAAGGTATAGCTCGAGGATCTCTTCTTTGGTTAACTCGTTCTCAATTTTAAAAGAGAGAAAAATCTCATTTATTTTTCGAAGATAGGTTTTTTCACTGCTTAAAAAAAAGTTGCGAGCGACCTGCATGGTAATAGTGCTGCCGCCCTGTGATTTCTTACCCGTCATCGCAAGATTGATGACGGCGCGAAGAATCCCCTGGTAATCGACGCCGGGATGTTCAAAGTAGCGATTATCTTCGGCCGACAGGATTGCTTCGATCATTGGCTGCGGGATTTCGTTGAATTTTAAGGGAGAGCGCTTCATCTCACCAAATTCAGAAATTAGCTTTTTATCTGCTGTATAAACACGCAGTGGCACCTGAAGTTTCACCTCTTTTAATGTTGTAATTGAAGGAAGATCGGGTGATAGATAGAGATAGATACCGAAAACAGTTGAGACACCAAGAATAAAGAGTGCCGATAGCGTCACCAGCGTAGTTTTAAGGAGTTTCTTTAGGAATTTCATTGCTTCGTGTCATGTGAAATATAGAGTGTGAATTTATCTTAATAATATTATAAAACTTTTTACGATAGCGGACGATAACATCTGTGACGTTAGGAAATAAATATTGTCTTTTAATTACTTTGGTACCTAGAGTTGAAAATGAGATTGAAATCACAGAACAATCGTTTGTCATTATTGTTAATGGGCCATAAAGGGATATAAGGTGCAATTTTTTAAAAAAGCAGCACCGCCCTTAATTGGGCTTGATATCAGTTCAACTGCCGTTAAGTTGCTGGAATTAAGTCAAACAGCTGGCGGGCGTTATCGAGTCGAGAGCTACACGGTCGTACCATTGCCACCTGATGCTGTCACAGAAAAAAATATCGTTGACGTCGAGGCTGTTGGCAACGCTATCTCTCGAGCGTTAACTCGAGCTGGCACGCGTACAAAGAATGCCTCGGTTGCGGTGGCTGGCTCTGCTGTCATTACCAAGGTTATCACAATGCCAGTATCACTGTCAGATGATGAGATGTTGGAGCAGATTCAGGGGGAAGCTGATCAATATATCCCTTTTCCGATGGAAGAGATCAATCTTGACTTTCAGGTGCTGGGCCCAACAGAAAATGATGAAACCTCTGTTGATGTGATGCTGGCCGCTTCTCGTAGCGAAAATATTGATGTTCGCGTTGCAGCGTTGGATATTGCTGGGATGAAGGCGGAAGTGGTTGATGTTGAAGCATTTGCAATGGAAACGGCCTTTTCATTGCTGGGTCAGCAGTTGCCTGATAACGGCAGTGAAAAAACGATTGCGGTAATCGATGTGGGTGCGACGATGACGATTTTGAATGTTCTGCATGACTTTAAAACCATTTATACACGAGAGCAGGTTTTTGGTGGTAAGCAGCTGACGGAAGAGATCCAGCAACGTTACGGTTTGTCTTATGATGAAGCCGGGATGGCAAAGAAGCAGGGTGGCTTACCGGATAACTATACCAGTGAAGTCTTGCAGCCCTTTAAAGAGGGATTGGCGCAGCAGGTGAGCCGGTCACTGCAGTTCTTCTTTTCATCTAGTCAGCACAGCAGTGTTGATCATATTGTATTAGCAGGTGGCTGTGCGTCAATCGCTGGTATTGATGAGATGATTGAGGAAAAGCTTGGCATTACTACTTCTGTTGCCAATCCGTTTATGGATATGACCTTTTCATCGAAAATCAAGCCAGATGCTATTAGTAATGATGCGCCTGCATTGATGATTGCCTGTGGCTTAGCGATTAGGAGATTTGATTAATGACGCGCATTAATCTACTACCATGGCGAGAGCGGCAAAGAAAAGAGCTGCAGCGGCAGTTTGTATCCATTGCGGGTGGCGCTGTGGTGTTGATGGGCGCAATCATTTTTTATGTTCACCTCCATATGGCATCGTTAATTGATGCGCAGGGCGCTAGGAATGACTTTTTGAATAAAGAGATAGCAGCCGTGGAGGAAAAGATAAAAGAAATTAAGGGGCTGGAGAACGAAAAGCAAAATTTATTGACAAGGATGGATGTCATTCAGCAATTACAAACACGACGCCCTGAAATTGTACATCTGTTTGATGAATTTGTGCGAAATGTACCTGAAGGTGTTTATCTGACTGGCATTACCCAGAATGCTACAGCGATTAAAATAACCGGTGTGGCACAGTCAAATGCGACGGTATCGATGTTTATGCGTCGATTAGATGAGTCTGAGTGGCTTTCTAATCCAAGCCTGGAAGTGATAAAGGCAAATCTTAAGGGGCGTGTTCGAACCAGTATTTTCACACTTAATGTCAATCAAACGGTTCCTTTAGAAGAAACGACTGAAGAGGGGGCGTAGGGAAAATCATGGCCATTGATTTAAAGATTGATTTCTCTGAGCTGGGAAAGATTGACCCTAATGATGTCTCAAAATGGCCCATTGCACTTAAGGCCATTGCGATCATAACCCTATCAGTGGGAGTGTTAGGTGCAGGTTATTGGTTTGATACCCAGGATCAGATTGCGGCATTGGAAGTGGCGGAGAAAAAAGAGCAAGAATTGAAGGATGTGTACAAGATTAAACAGTCGAAAGCTGCAAATCTGGAGGCATACAGGGCACAGATGGATGAAATGAAACTATCATTTGGTGCGATGTTACGTCAGTTACCCAGTAAAACAGAGGTGGCAGAATTACTGGTAGATGTTTCTCAAACGGGTTTACAAAATGGACTTGAATTTGATCTGTTTAAACCTGAGGCTGAAGTACCAGCTGAATTCTATGCAGAACTACCTATTAAAATAAGGGTGTCTGGCAATTACCATGAGTTTGGTAAGTTTGTGAGTGATCTGGCCGAGCTTCCGAGGATTGTCACCTTGCATGATTTTGCAATAAAGCCTAATAAGGGCGTGGTAAAAAATGGTGAAAGCTCGTTGATTATGGAGGCTACGGCTAAGACGTATCGCTATATTGAGGAAGAAGAGTAGCATGCCGAAAAGACGATTCAATATAGGTGAGAACCACGGCCAGCCACTAAGTGGTGGTACGGGACGAGGCTTAATTCAAATTTTTTATGTTGGGTTATGTCTGAGTGCTGTAGTGATGCTTTCTGCATGTAGTAGTAGTGGTACTGGCGATTTAGAAGGTTTCGTTGCTAAAGTTAAGTCGGGGAATCCTGGGCGAGTTGAGCCGCTGCCAGAATTAAAACCATTTGAGCGATATACTTATAGTGCCTATCTTGAGGGAATTAAAGATCCATTTGTCACCTGGGCAACGATTAATCCGAAGGTAGATAGTCGGAAGGATCCCGCTGGTGAAACGAACAATGGGGTGCTTCCTGACGGTGAGCGTAGCAGGGAGGCATTGGAGTCATATCCGCTGGAAACGCTGACTATGATGGGAACACTTGAGTATTCAAATGAAAATTGGGGGCTGATTAAGGCGCCTGATGGAATTATCTATAGGGTAAAAAGCGGGAGTTACATCGGGCAAAATCATGGCAAAATATCTAAGGTAAGCAGTGATGATATTGTCCTTATTGAAATTGTCTCCGATGGTCTTGGTGGGTGGGAAAATCGGCCTGCAGAGTTGTCTCTGAATGAAGAATGAAATGGATTGGGAGAGTTGGAAAATGAAAACCCAGAGTTTTAGCTGTTTGCAGTGGCGCATCAAGAATTTGTTGTGCCCAACACACCTGGGAAAGGTATTTGCATCCTTATTAATAGCATTCTCCTTACCCGTTTATGCGCTTGACGTGACCAATGGTCAAAATCAATCGGCACCGGTGCTGGAGGATGTTGGTTTTGTCTCTCTGCCGGGTGATCGGGTGCAGATTAAACTATCTATTCCTGGTGCGATAGAGGTTGTACAACCGCTGAGTTTCACGATTGATAACCCTGCTCGTATTGCATTAGATTTCCCTGGCATCACTAGTAATGTCGCTAAAAAGACTCCGATAGGAATGGGCATTGCACGTAGCATTAATGTGGTGGAAGCAAAGGGGCGGACGCGTGTGGTATTGAATTTAGTTCGAATGGTTCCATACGAAACCCACGTTGATGGTAGTGATTTTTATATCATTTTGGGTAGCGATGCGGTGCAAGAGACAGTAGCGGCCCTGAGTGATGATAGTGAGGTGATTCACGAGGTTATAGAAAAATCGCACGAGATTAAAAATATTGATTTTAGGCGGGGTAAAAATGGTGAAGCTCATATTATTGTGACGCTGTCTGATTCGACTATTCCTGTCAATATTACGGAAGAGAGTGGCAATGTGGTATTGGATTTTCTTGATGCAACGTTACCTGAGGAATTTATTCGTCGTCTAGATGTGATTGATTTTGCGACACCTGTTACCACCATTGATAGTTTTATGGAGCAACGGAATGCTCGCTTAGTTGTGAGGGCTGAAGGTGATTATGAGCAATTAGCATATCAGACTAATGATACATTTACGCTTGAAATTACGCCACTATCAGAAGAGGAAAAGAAGGTTAAAAAAGATAAGTTTGGTTATTCAGGCGAGCGACTCTCGCTTAATTTTCAGGATATTGAGATTCGAGCTGTTTTACAGTTAATAGCTGACTTTACTGAAATTAATATGGTGACAAGTGATACGGTACAGGGCAGTGTGACATTGCGTTTACAAAATGTCCCGTGGGATCAGGCATTAGACCTTATTTTAAAGACAAAAGGGCTGGCTAAGCGTAAGCAAGGCAATGTGATGTTGATTGCGCCTAGTGAGGAAATTGCAGCACGTGAAAAACAGGAGTTTGAGGCACAAAAGCAAGTTGATGAGCTTGCGCCGCTGTTTTCTGAAGTGATCCAAATTAACTATGCAAAAGCGAGGGATTATATCGTCGTCTGATAATTCGATGATGTCAGATAGAGGGCGTGTGTCGGTTGATGAACGCACCAATAATTTATTGATTCGTGATACGCCTGAAAAACTTGAAGAGATATTGCGGCTTATCGATGATCTTGATATTGCGGTGAGGCAAGTATTGATTGAATCGCGTATTGTCATCGCAAATGATGATTTTAAAAAGGACGTTGGCGCGCGTTTTGGTGCGTCGGGTTTTAAGCTTAACGGCACAAACCAAGAGATTACATCTGGCTCTCTTAGTGGCACGACTCAAATTGGCAATGGTGATGTGTGGGAATTTGATGACCGTATGAATGTTAATTTGCCAGTGATTGGTAATGCTGGTTCTATAGGGTTGGCTGTTTTAGGCTCTAATTTCCTGATTGAGATGGAGCTTTCTGCGATGCAAGCGGAAGGAAAAGGGGAGGT
>QIJH01000088.1 GCA_003232725.1 Chromatiaceae bacterium
TCAGCGTTAAAAAATGATCATTTACACGTGTAAACTCACATTTTTCGCCTTGCACCCGAGGGCATAAAGAAACTGGCAGATTTCATGGGCGGTCTGAGCAGCCACTGTTAATTTTGACTACTCGCTGAGTAGTTACTCATTTATTTGAATGGGGTTAAGTAACCATCATAAGGAGGTAGCGGGACTTCTAATCCTACAAAGCTGGATTTCAGGCATGTTGCAAAACCTGTCTTCTTATTTAAATGAAAGGCTTTAATGACGCCGTCACTATTTATTTCAAACACCGCAGAGAATAGCTGCTTTTCTGATGTTTTGTGTTGCTCAGCGCACTCTTTCAGCACGCTAGCGTAGTTTTCGCTAATGTCACTATTAAGTTGCATCGCATAGAAAGCGCCAAATTCAGAGTTCATCTCTGTTTTTGCTTGTGCATAGAGCCTGTCAAAGTCATCTGATGCACTTGTATTGGAGGTGGTGATGCAGACAGTCAATAACGTTAAATAGAATATAACTCGCTTTGAGCCCCTTGTATTCATTGTATAACTCCTTTGACGTTGCTAGCTAGTTAGCATGTTAGTGATTCACGCCAGTAATGGCATTGAGTGGCATAGGTACGGTACCTTGCCACTATTTCTATGGTGACTCAATACCTATTCTGCGGCGGTTGCTGTCACGGTAAATTTACTTCATTATGACAATCGTGACTACGATGCCTAGCAAAACAGCGTATGGATATGCAACTGTTGGGCGCAGGGCGTTATGCATGTACTCTTTGATTAATCCAGTGGTGCCATGTCGGGTTGCCTCCCAGTCAGAATAGAACTGCATGGCAACTTTTTGATCGTCGCGCTTGATAAGTTGTTCAAGCGCTAATAGTCGTTTGGAGGTGCGTGCTTGCACGGTACGCCAGATGCCTTCCTGTAACCACAGTACTAATATGAATACTGCTGCGACCGGTAGGTGGATTGTCAGCCCAATGACAATGAGGCTGCTCAGAATCGCGGCAAGCTTTATCAGCAGGCTATAACGCTCATAGCGTTCATAATCCTGATGCAGGGTTTTCCATTCTTCATTTAGCGAATTTGGTGTCGTTGTGTCCATGTTTACTTTCCTGAGAGAGAGCTAAGTTCAACGGCTTTAAATTTCTTCAAGGTAATAGCTAACGTTGAGCTGATGTTTGCCACCAGCAGGGATAGTGATGAGGTTGTGAGCAGCATTGGCGCTTTCAACGCAGACCATATTTAGGTACCCCTCACTTCCCATATCGCCCATCTGTGTTGATTTTTCGATCCATGGATTCCACACCACCGTTGATTCACTGCCTGTTTTTCGAATGTGAATTCGGCGCAAAAGGCCGGGATCGTGGATGATGCAGTTGGCTTTGGTATCAATGTAAATACGATCAACCTCGTTTACGAAGGTAATATCAGCTGTTTGCTGCTTTTGCTGCATACCGTCTACTTTATCGAGGTAAGGGCAATCATGCAGGCCGTTGATGCTGATGTTGCGTATATCGCTGACTGAAAAATAGGTGTGTAGTGCTTCGCTGATGGTGATCTCATTCTGACCTTTATTAAACGTTGTCAGCGTTATCCCTAGTGTTTTTCCGATTATGATTTGACACGTTATTGACGTTGGCTGGGGCCAGAGTTTAGGCGGTATGCTGGCCGAATCAAGTTGAAGCGTGATCTGAGTCTCTCCACCCGATCGCTGGGCTGTGTTGGTGACCTGCCACGGTACGGTGCGTGCGAAGCCGTGAGTGGGGAAGTCGACTTGGTCCTGATGGGCAGCAAACCATGGCCAGCAGATGGGCACACCGCCGCGGATAGACTTGCCAGGCGCTAGTGTTGCATCGGGTGAGAGCCAGATAACTGGCTTTTCGCCTGTTGGTACCCATTCCATCAAGTGTGCGCCCTGCAAGGCTATTGAGGCACTCGCAAGATTGTTATTGATATTGGCAATAACCAGCCCGCTATGGGTGGCATCAAAAGCGAGTTGGTTTTTGATGCCCCATTGTTTATTTAAGTTTGTGATTTCTGTCATTTGAGCAGAGTGATCCAGTGATAACGGTCATGTATATCGTACCCTCAACTACCATTGTAATTGTACCTGTATGGTGATGATGGAGATGTATTATAGGGTGATTGGGTCGATTAAGGTAGATACCGTGGCGACCTTTGGTTCGCGTATTAGCTTTAACCTCTCTCATAATGTTGGACGTGATGTCATGCGACAACAGTTCGGTGGGGCGCGTGGCGGCGTGAAGTGTCATTAGTCTAACTAACGTGATATCGGCTACGCCTTAGTGGTTGATGGTCAGGCGCAGTTTTTGTTAACGGATCTGCTCCATTTCGGTTTACTCACCATTTTTTGTTATAATGCCCATTTTTTCCGCACTGGATTTACGTTCCAGCTTGCCGTACAGGTTTTATATGATGTCAAAAATTGTTATTTCTGCATTTTATCATTTCGTTATCCTTGAAAATTACCAGCAGTTGCATCAGCCGTTACTGGAAGTGATGTTAAAAAACAACATTAAAGGGACGTTGTTGTTGGCTCGTGAGGGGATCAACGGCACGGTGGCGGGTAGTCAAGCGTCGATTGATGCGTTGTTTGAGTGGTTTAAACAGGATAGTCGCCTGGTGGAGGTTCGCCATAAGGTCTCTTATGATGTCGTGATGCCATTTAATCGTACCCGGGTTAAATTGAAAAAAGAGATTGTCACCATGGGGGTGGAGGGTATAGACCCGACGCATGTGGTGGGAACATATGTTAAACCTGAAGATTGGAATGCGCTGATCTCTGATCCTGAAGTCACCTTAATTGATACGCGTAATGATTATGAGGTGGCAATTGGTACCTTTAAGCATGCGCTGAATCCCAGTACCGATACCTTTCGCCAGTTCCCCGCTTATGTGCAAGAGTGTATGGACCCGGCGAAGCAGAAGAAGGTGGCAATGTTCTGTACCGGCGGTATTCGTTGTGAAAAATCAACAGCGTATCTAAAGGAACAGGGGTTCGATGAGGTCTATCATCTGCAGGGTGGTATCCTTAAATACCTAGAAACAGTGCCGGAAGAAGAGTCATTATGGGAAGGGGAGTGTTTTGTCTTTGATAAGCGTGTGAGTGTGACTCATGCGCTTGAGAAGGGGCAATATGATCAGTGCCATGCCTGTCGCCTACCGATTACTGAACAAGACAAACAAAGCGAGCAGTATGTTCCGGGTGTTAGCTGTCACCACTGTTATGACAAAACAACGGATGCACAACGCGAGCGTTTTAGAGAGCGTGAAAAGCAGATTCAGTTAGCTAGAGCGCGTGGTAAAGAACATATTGGCCCGAAGGGTGGTTGATCAATTTATCTCGCAACAGATCAAGTGTTAGCCCTTGAACCAGCTCCAGTGTCGAAATAGTCCGCTCTTCAGCAATCAGCCCGGCAGTAAAAGCAAGGTAGCCAACCACCGCCTCGGCGCTTTTTCCTTGTTGTTGCCACACTTCAAGCGAATCAGCGCCATCGCGTTTTGAGAGTCTTGCGCCGCTATCATCCAGCATCATGGGCACATGCCAGAAATTGGGTATAGGGTAACTGAGTGCCTCAAAGAGTTCGATTTGGCGTGCAGTGGAATCGAGCAGGTCGGCACCGCGTACCACATCAGTGATGCCCATGACGCCATCATCGACTACCACTGCGAGTTGGTAGGCGAAGAGGCCATCGGCGCGTTTGATGACAAAATCGCCGACTTCACGATTGAGTGACTGGCTGATATGGCCGATGATGCGGTCTTCAAATTCAATGGTGCGTGAGGGCACGCGGTAGCGCCAGGCAGTAGTTTTATCTGGGTGACGCTGCTTGATTGCGGCACGTTTGACAGGATCTCGGCAGGTGCCGGGGTAGATTGGCCCGTGTTCATGTGTGTGTGGTGCACTTGCCGCTTGCTGAATATCTTTGCGTGAGCAGTAGCAGGGGTAGATTAAATCATTGTCGAGTAGTTGTTGGAATGCCTGTTGATATTGCGGATTACGTGCGGACTGCTCATACGGTGCGCACGGGCCACCGATACCGGGACCTTGGTCCCAGTCGAGTCCAAGCCAGCGAAGGTCTTTGAGAATCTGCTCGTTACTGCCAGGTTTTACCCGTGGCAGGTCTAGGTCTTCCATTCGCAGTATTAATGGCTGGTCGGCAAGGCGTGCCTGTAGCCATGCGAGCAGGGCGGTGCGCAGGTTGCCGAGGTGCAGTGCTCCACTGGGGCTGGGGGCGTAACGGCCGCTCATGTATCTCTCTTTGTGATTGGCATGATGGTCAACAGGTTACGCTAAAGGTGCCTTGTTTTGCCATTAATTGGCGTATGTCAGAGGGAATGCAGCATTTTTTCATGGTATCTGGATGGTATCTGGCATCGGAAACCGCTATACTTTTGTCCATTATAATAAAAATTATAACAATAATATATTGCTGCGTGATTTGGGCGAAGCGATTCTTGAGCAGTGTTTAGCTGCCGAAAATCGGGATTTTGCAGGATAGTAGTGACTTCTAGTGTCTTTATATTCAGAGCACCTTTGATCTTAATCGTATTAATCAATCTTATTTTGAAATGGAAGCTCGCAGCATTATGTTGCAGACTAATTGAATAGTGATAATGACTAAAAAAAATAGTTTTACCAGAGATGAATTACTAAGCTGCGCAAGTGGTGAGCTGTTTGGGGCTGGAAATGCGCAGTTACCAGCTCCCCCTATGTTGATGCTTGATCGTATTGTTACCATTAATGAAGATGGTGGTGTGTATGGCAAGGGGCAGATCATTGCCGAGCTCGATATTCATTCTGACCTGTGGTTCTTTGATTGCCATTTTAAAGGTGACCCGGTGATGCCGGGTTGTCTCGGACTGGATGCGATGTGGCAGTTAGTCGGCTTTTACCTTGGTTGGAAGGGTGGCCCAGGGCGTGGCCGGGCACTGGGTTCAGGTGAAGTTAAGTTTTATGGGCAGGTTACCCCTGATAAAAAACTGGTGACCTACAAGATCAATTTGAAACGTGTCATCATGCGTAAACTGGTGATGGGTATTGCAGATGCTGTGATGGAAGTCGACGGTAAAGAGATCTATTCTACAAAGGATTTGCGAGTCGGACTGTTTACCTCAACTGAGAATTTCTGAGGCATCAAGTCAAGTGGGGAGATGATTAAGTGAGACGAGTCGTAATTACTGGCATTGGTATCATATCAAGTATCGGCAATAACAAAGAGGAAGTGCTTGAGTCCCTACGCAGTGGTAAGTCGGGCATTGAGCATAGTGAAGAGTACGCTGAGCTTGGTTTTCGCTCGCATGTGTATGGCCCGATCAAGATTGAACTTACTGAGCTGATCGAGCGTAAAAAACTGCGCTTCATGGGTGAGGCTGCGGCCTATAACTACCTGGCGATGCAACAGGCGATTGAAGATGCGGGACTTTCAGATGATGAAGTTTCTAATCCGCGCGCGGGGTTGATTGTCGGTTCTGGCGGCGCATCCAATAAAAATATTGTGCTTGCAGTGGATACATTGCGCAGTCGTGGTGCAAAACGTGTCGGCCCTTACATGGTGCCGCGTACCATGGGTAGTACCACCTCTGCCAATCTTGCGACCGCATTTAAGATCAAAGGGATTAACTACTCGATAAGCTCAGCTTGCTCTACTAGCGCGCACTGTATTGGTAACGCGGTAGAACAGATTCAGCTAGGTAAACAGGATGTGATGTTTGCCGGCGGTGGTGAAGAAGTTGAGTGGAGCATGACAGTGCTGTTTGATGGCATGGGGGCGCTTTCCTCTAAATACAATAATGCACCGCAAACGGCATCACGTACCTACGATGCAAACCGCGATGGTTTTGTGATCTCCGGTGGTGGTGGTGTGGTGGTACTTGAAGCACTTGAAAAAGCGCAGGCGCGCGGTGCAAAAATCTACGGTGAAGTGATTGGTTATGGTGCGACCTCCGATGGCTATGACATGGTTGCCCCTTCAGGAGAAGGGGCAGAGCGTTGTATGAAGGTGGCGCTTGAAACGGTTGATGTGGCAGTTGATTACATCAATACCCACGGTACCAGTACTCCGGTGGGTGATGTAAAAGAGCTAGAGGCGATTCGCAATGTTTTTGGCGATAACATTCCTGCATTCTCTGCCACCAAGTCGCTTACCGGCCATGCGTTGGGTGCGGCGGGCGTTAATGAAACCATCTATTCGTTGTTGATGATGGACAATAATTTTATCGCAGCGTCTGCCAACATTACCGAGCTTGATCCTGTTGCCGAAGGGATGCCGGTCGTACGTGAAACACAGAACGATGTGAAGTTGAACTGTGTGATGTCGAATAGCTTTGGTTTTGGCGGCACTAATGCAACCCTCGTGGTTAAGCGTTTCGCATAACTGACTAGCGCAAGTGATCCCATAAAAAACCTGTCACCATTGTTGGTGACAGGTTTTTTTATCGCGCTTAATCCCTGTTTATTTTGCAGGGCGTGAGGCGCGTTTGCGATCGGTCTCTTTTAGCATCTTCTTACGTACACGGGTGAAGTTTGGGGTGACTTCAACCAGCTCATCGTCATCGATAAACTCAAGCGCCTGCTCCAGTGTCATTTTAATGGGTGGCGATAGTATCAGGTTTTCATCGGTACCAGCGGCACGAATATTATTCAGCTGCTTGGCTTTTAGGGCGTTAACCACCAGGTCGTTATCGCGTGAGTGAATGCCGATCACCATCCCTTCATAAACCTCTTCTGCATGGCCGATGAAAAGGCGTCCACGTTCCTGTAGGTTGAAGAGGGCGAAAGCGAGCGCCTTACCGGCCGCATTGGCAACCAGCACGCCGTTGTTGCGTTGACCGAATTCACTCTTCTTGAGGGGGCCGTAGTGATCAAAGACGGTGTAGATCAAACCACTGCCCTGAGTCGCAGTCAGGAACTCGGTGCGGAAGCCAATCAAACCACGTGATGGAATGATGTAATCCATGCGAACACGGCCTTTACCATCTGGCATCATATCTTTTAGGTCACCGCCACGGGTTACAGTGCCTTGATTATTCTCTTCAACATCGACAGTCAGTTGCTCATATGGTTCCTGTTTTTCACCCTCTACTTCACGGATGATTACTTCCGGGCGTGCGATGCCCAGCTCAAAGCCTTCACGACGCATGGTTTCAATCAGGATTGAAAGATGTAGTTCGCCGCGACCTGAGACGCGAAAACGATCTGGATCTTCGGTATCACCAACACGTAGTGCAACGTTATGTATCAGCTCTTTTTGCAGGCGTTCACGGATCTGGCGCGAGGTGACAAACTTACCGTCTTTACCTGCAAACGGAGAGTTATTGACCTGAAAGGTCATGCTGATAGTTGGCTCATCAACCGATAGTGGTGGCAGGGCTTCAACGCAGGTTGGATCACACAGGGTGTTCGATACCGGTAAAACAGACAATGTCGCCGGCTTCTGCTTCCGGTACTTCAATGCGCTCAAGGCCCATGTAGCCCGACACCTGCAGTACGCGGCCATTACGGGTTTTGCCATCGTTATTGATGATGGTGACCTGGGTATTCGTTTTAAGTTTACCGCGCGTAATACGGCCAACACCGATTACGCCAACATAGCTGTTGTGATCAAGCGAGCTGACCTGCATCTGGAAAGGGCCGTCGCTATCCACATCCGGTGCTTCGACCTTGTCGATAATGGTCTGGAAGATTGGTGTCATGTCGCCTTCACGTGCATCGACATCAAAACTGGCATAGCCGTTAAGGCCTGAGCAGTAAACCACTGGGAAATCGAGCTGTTCATCGGTCGCACCGAGGCGATCGAAGAGGTCAAAGGTCTGATCCAGTACCCAGTCAGGGCGGGCACCCGGACGATCAATCTTATTAATTACAACGATTGGCTTGAGTCCAAGATCAAATGCCTTTTGGGTAACGAAGCGAGTCTGAGGCATTGGGCCTTCAACCGCATCGACCAGAAGCAGCACGCAATCAACCATCGACAGTACGCGCTCAACCTCACCACCGAAATCGGCATGGCCCGGGGTATCGACAATGTTGATGCGGTAGTCGTTCCATTTGATAGCGGTGTTTTTCGCCAGAATGGTAATGCCACG
>QIJH01000028.1 GCA_003232725.1 Chromatiaceae bacterium
CGGTAGCGGGTGTTACATGGGCAGATGCCAATGACTATTGCCAATGGCTGAACAAACGCCTGCCCACTGAAATGGAATGGGAAAAGGCCGCCCGTGGTACCGAAGGAAATGAGTACCCGTGGGGTAATGAGTGGCATAAAGAGTACGCTAACTCGGGTGAAGGTGAGAGCTGGGATAGTGGTGTCGCGCCCATTAACCATTACAGCAAAGGTCAATCCCCCTTCGGCGTCTTTAATATGTCAGGTAATGTAATGGAGTGGACGGCTGACTGGTACCAGCAATACCCAGACAACGACTATCAATCAAAAGCGTACGGTAAGATTTTTAAAGTGATCCGTGGTGGTGGCTGGGGAGGGATGGGGCATTATGCAATCAACCACTTCAACCGTACCAGTTACCGCTTCTACCTTCGTCCGGAATCGACCTTCCCGGACCTCGGTCTACGCTGCGCAAAGCGTGCGCCATAAAGACAATCAATCAAAGAATAATAGCTAATTTAGTGGGTGAACCATATCAACCGACACCGCCATCAATTCATTCAACGGCAGCACAAATAGCTGCTCAACAGTATAAGCACCACCCCATGCAGGCACCATTAGTGAAAACAAACTAAACACTGTGCACAGCAAGGCTTTCAATAATATGCGTTTGGATCTCAAGCGTTGGCATCCCTTTTATTTTTATCATTGGCATATCTTACCCAGGAATACTACAACCTTGTTTTTAACACATCAAATAACGAACTAACGATATAACAAATGGCCGCCGTACGATATTTAAAACACTTTTCAATTCATGATGAGATCCTCGATATTGATGCCAACACTGTTGCGGATGGCTGGCTGTTTCATATCAGTGCAAGCTATGATGTCACTAATAGCCTGACATTAAGTGGGCGTGTCGAAAATCTTGCGAATAAGGACTATGAAGAGATATTTAGCTACGATACTCGCGGGCGCACTGGCTCTATTGCCGTCGACTGGCATTGCTAGTCCACCCACAAAAATTTTATCGCTCGACCTGTGCAGCGACTGGCTACTAGCAAGATATGCCGATCGCTCGCAGGTTGTGGCGTTATCACCACTATCAAAACAGTACCCGGTTGAATGGATCGGTGATGAATGGCCGCTTCATAACGGCTCATTGGAACAGATCCTGCTGTTAAAACCAGACCTTGTTCTGAGCGGTGAATACAATGCGTTGATACTGCGTCAACGTCTGATCAGCCTCGGTATTCGTGTAGAAATACTTGTTTTGCCACGTACATTGCCTGAAGTGGTTGAGTACGAAAAACGCTTTCTATCACTCGTGGGGCTACCAACCACACAAGCAAGCCAACCACCGCCAGCAACTGAGCCATCCAGCCAGTCTGCTCGACTGCTTTTGCTCGGTGCCAATGGCGTCGGCACTGGCCAACAGACCTTTGAACATGATGTGATTCAACAAGCAGGGTGGAGTAACTATCTTGAGTCCAATGGTTACAGCTCGCTTGATCTCGAACAACTGGTCAGCGACCCACCCGATGCGGTAATGTGGTCTGCGCCAACATCACCGGCACTCGCGAACCAGTTTGCCAAACACCCGGCACTACAGCACGCCATTCCAAAAAAGCAGTGGCTCAGTAGTAGTTTCTGGCACTGGCAATGCCCCGGGCCATGGACCTGGCAATTGATCGAACAACTGCAGGAGCAGCGCACTCAATGGTCAGGTTAATTGAAACCTGTCTAACACCGCTGTTGCTGTTTGCCTTGCTCGCCATCGCCTGGCTTTCACTCAGTTTTGGCTCAACATCCGTGGGTGTTATCGATGGCATCAACGACTGGCTACAGGGTGAAACCACTCAAGCGGCGCTGATCATCGGCGAAATTCGCCTACCTCGCACACTACTTGCTCTGATTGTCGGGGCCGCACTTGGCTTGAGTGGTGCAGCACTACAAGGGTTGCTGCGCAATCCGCTGGCCGAACCGGGCCTGGTCGGCGCCAGTCAAGGGGCGGCACTGGGCGCCGCGACTGTCTTTTATTATGGCGTGTTTGCTGGCCTCGGCACACTCGCCACCGCGGCGGCAGGGCTATTAGGAGCCGCTGTCGCGCTGCTTTTTATGTTGCTACTGGCCGGCTCCGGCCGCCCGGCACTGGTCATTATGGCGGGACTCGCAATCTCAACCGTCGCCGGTGCCGCACTCGCGGTGGTACTCAACTTCGCGCCCAACCCCTATGCGATGCAGGAGCTGGTTTTCTGGCTGATGGGCTCTGTTTCAAACCGAGGTTTAGATAGCCTTATAATTTTATTGCCGGCATTTATTATTGGGTCTGCACTTATTCTATCACAACGCCGTCTACTGGCAGCGCTCTCTCTTGGCGAACAGGTTACGGAGAGCATGGGACTGTCGATTAAAAAGGGCAGTTATATCATAGTGTTAGGCGCTGCCTGCCTAGTCGGCTCATCTGTCTCTGTGGCAGGGGCGATCGGTTTTGTCGGGTTATTAGTCCCGCATATGTTGCGCCCCTTTGTTGGCCATCGACCAGATCGCCTGTTGATCCCCGCAGCACTGCTCGGTGCAATTCTCGTTTGCCTTGCCGATATCGCCGTGCGCGGCATGCCGCTCGGGCGTGAACTCAAACTCGGCGTTTTAACCTCTTTGATCGGCGCACCATTTTTTGTCTGGCTGGTATGGAAGGAACGCAAAAAATGGCTATAGAAAGCAAATTACTCTCAATCAAAAAAGTTAGCATCAGTAAGCGGGTTGATAGCGTCACATTCGATCATAAGCACGGTGAACTGCTAGGTCTAATCGGTGCCAATGGCGCGGGAAAATCAACCCTTTTGCATGCACTCGCCGGGCTAGAAACATACAGTGGCGAAATCCGGCTAGATGGCCGAACACTCAGCGCCATTCCACCACATGAACGCGCCCGCATGGTTGGCTTTCAACCGCAAGCAACGAGCAGTGCATGGTCGCTGACGGTCACCGATATCGTTGCACTCGGGCGGATGCCATGGGGCGATGAAAAGCGGACTGCCATCGAACAGGCGATGGAACGCACTGGGATTTCCGCTTTGGCCACACGCAATATCGACCACCTCTCCGGCGGCGAACGTGCACGTGTCTGGCTGGCACGGGTACTCGCCGGTGAACCACAACTGCTACTTTCCGATGAGCCCATCGCCAGCCTCGATATCCATTATCAACTAGCCGTGATGGAGGTGCTCAAACAGTACACCCAGGAGGATAGGGGTGTGATCGTTGCAATTCATGATCTCAGCCTCGCGGCACGCTTTTGTGACCGCCTCGGTTTGATGTACCGCGGTGAGATGATCGCCATCGGCACGCCAAAAGAGGTGCTAACCGAAAAACTGCTGTCAACCGCCTACGGGGTGCCAGTCGATATCGATCTTGAACGTACGCCTCCCGTTGTGTTGCCCAAATGACACTTAAAAAGCCAAACCATCGTGACGAGCGCTGTTATACCTTGTTTATCGAACAACCCTTTTGGCCAGTACACCTTTCGCAATAAATCGCCTATAGCACCCTCTCTCGCGTAAGCATTCACCGACGGTCAAGCGCGCTTTTCCGCGCTATAATGGCTCGCATGAATAGCATCCCCACTGAAACAGCCGCACTCCAAACACTCCGTACCGTTTTTGGTTACGAACAATTTCGCCCCATGCAAGACGAGGTTGTTGATCAAATGATCAATGGCGGTGATGCGCTGGTATTAATGCCGACCGGTGGCGGTAAATCACTCTGTTTTCAGATTCCGGCACTGGTACGTGAGGGTACTGCCATTGTGATCTCACCATTGATTGCGTTGATGCAGGACCAGGTATCGGCACTGCATCAAAATGGCATCAAGGCCGCCTTTCTTAATTCCGCACTTACCTCACAGCAAGCAGCAGAAGTCGAACAGCAGTTTTTTGCGGGTGAACTCGATATGCTCTATGTTGCGCCGGAACGGTTGATGATGCCACGCACCCTGTCGATGCTGGAACAGTGTCCCATTGCGCTATTTGCGATTGATGAGGCACATTGTGTTTCGCAGTGGGGACATGATTTTCGCCCGGAATATATCAAGCTTTCAATCCTGCATGAACGCTTTCCGACTGTCCCACGCATCGCACTCACCGCTACCGCCGATGAAGCGACACGCAAAGAGATCATCGAGCGCCTTGCGCTGGATGATGCGAAGATTTTTAATAACGGTTTTGATCGCCCCAATATTCAATACCGTATTTCAGAAAACAGTGGCAACGCGCGTGATCAACTCTATCGTTTTATTCGCAACGAACATGATGGCGAGGCGGGCATCGTCTATTGCCTGTCGCGTAAACGAGTGGATGACACCGCTGCGTGGCTAAGTCGCAAAGGGTTACGCGCGCTTCCTTATCACGCTGGGCACAATAACGATGTGCGGCAACAGCATCAGGAACGTTTTCTGCGAGAAGAAGGGATCATCATCGTCGCAACGATCGCCTTTGGCATGGGCATCGACAAACCCGATGTCCGTTTTGTCGCGCATTTGAATCTGCCCAAAAGTATCGAGGCCTATTATCAGGAGACCGGCCGTGCAGGGCGTGATGGACGACCATCTAATACCTGGATGTCTTATGGCCTGCAAGATGTGATCACGCTGCGCCAGATGCAGGAAAGCTCGAATGCCAATGAAACCTTCAAACGAACAGAGCGTCATAAACTCGATGCAATGCTGGGGCTGTGTGAACTGACCACCTGTCGACGCCAGGCGTTATTGCGTTACTTTGGTGACACGCTTGATGAACCTTGTGGTAATTGTGATAACTGCCTAACGCCACCCGAAACCTGGGATGCAACGGTTGCGGCACAAAAGGCGCTGTCGTGTGTACACCGTACCGGGCAGCGCTTTGGGGTTAACTATTTGATTGATGTGCTGCGCGGTAGTGATGCCGACCGTATCAAACAATTTACCCATGACAAAATAAGTACTTACGGCATTGGTAAAGAACACACTGCCGTTGAATGGCGCACCCTTTATCGTCAACTCATTTCACATGGTCTATTGAGTGTTGATATCGATGGCCACGGCGGACTGCGCCTAACGAATGAAAGTCGTCCCGTGCTCCGTGGTGAAACACAGTTGCATCTGCGCAAGATGACAAAGAAACACTCCGCCGGCAAGCAGCGCTCGAAAACACCCTTTGGTAAAGCAGCCGATAGCCGATTCTGGGATGCACTGCGTGACAAACGCAAACAACTCGCAACCGAGCAGGGCATCGCTGCTTACATGATTTTTCACGATGCCACATTGATGGAGATGGTCGATCGTCGTCCGCAAACACTTGATCAACTCGGTTTGATCTCTGGTATCGGAGCCAAAAAACTAGAGGCCTATGGTAAGGAGTTTCTATCTGTCATCGTAGAATATGAAAGTGAAGCCAGTGGCGATGTTAACGACAGCGCAGCCGAAAGCATCAAGCTTGTTTGTAATGGTATGAAGCCACTAGAGATCGCACATAAACGTGACCTTACTTTGAACACTGTTTACACCCATCTCGCCAATGCGATTGCGCAAAGTGAAATTGAACTTAAAGATGCTGTTGAGCTTGATGAAAAAACACTTAAATTGATTCGCTTTGAGATTGAACAGAGTGATGACGGGAAGTTAAAGCCTGTTTTTGATGCACTGGCTGGTGAGTTTGATTATGGGGTTTTGCGCTGTGTTAAAAGTGATATGACAGTTGGAAATAATTAATTGTTTTGTATCCGCTATCATGGGATAAGCTATATTCTTAAATAATATATTTTGAGACCTTTGCACGAAAACTCATTTTCGTATCAGCAAGGCATCAATGAGCAAAAAATGGAGTTTACACGAAGTAAATGACTGTTTTGAGATCATTTATAACCCAGATGGAACGCTGTTCAAACTAATGAATTATGTTGTTTGGGACTACTTGCTAAACGAATTAAAAAACTATTTAGAAGCGGATAATTAATCAGTGCTCTGGGAATATAAAGAACTTTTCAGTGCGATTGCGGTCGCTCTTACCTTCGCTGCTTTCTACCCTTATATTCGTTCTATTCAAGCTGGAAAAACTAAACCTCATGTCTTTTCATGGGTCATCTGGGGCTCAACCACATTCATTGTTTTTCTAGCCCAACTTGAAGGAGGAGGCGGCGTGGGCGCATGGCCAATCGGGGTTTCAGGTCTAGTAACAATCTATGTTGCCTACCTTGCCTATCGCCATCAATCAGATATCACGATTACAAAATTAGACTGGGGCTTTTTTATCTCGGCGCTGCTTTCATTGCCAATCTGGTATCTTACATCCGATCCGCTATGGGCAGTGGTCATTCTCACCACCATTGATGTACTTGGATTTGGCCCAACTTTTAGCAAAAGCTATCATCACCCTCATCAGGAGCAACGTTCATTTTTTACGTTATTTTTAGCCCGAAATCTTGTCGTGATTATTGCGTTGGAACATTACTCTTTAACCACGGTTCTTTTTCCTGCGGTCATTGCAATAATGACCCTGCTTGTCATTATAATGATCAGCTACCGGCGAACAGTCATCCGTTAATCCAGCTCTATTATTTTAATTGCACAACGGTTGTAATCTAAAGCAGTAAATAAATAGAGCAAAATAAATAAGACACCTCTATTTAAAGAAGCGCCATCGCCTCCAATTTTTTTAAAGAACACCCGCTAGCATTTATTTAGTCCGCGGTCGCTAAAAAATACTAAATATGCATTTATCAAATGTTCATGCGAGTGAAAACCAAATCAATATCACGTGGATATGATCGTCAGTCGTGCGTACATCTCAATGTTTCATTGATGGCTGGCAATACAGATTTGGCAACAAAGGCTTGAATCGATTTAGCTTACGAGGAAAAGGAAAGGTTCAAGGCCAATGGTGTACATAACATAGAGAAGCTGGTGAATTACGGTGAACTAAGGCATTAGCAAGACGAATATGGGCCAGCAGCGACCTGACCCCAATATAGTAGCAGCAAGCGACAATTAAATATTGAAATATAAATATATTGAGTGATAATGAGTCATTAAGATATTAATGCTGAGAAAAATCGCCGCGCTCAAAATGGGTTTTCCTACAACCTCGTTATGCGCTTCGGTAGTTCATAGGGAAATATCAAGAATATGGGATTTGAGACCGAATCAACCGGGTATATAAAAACATCGCTTTCTGATCTTCAGGGTG
>QIJH01000251.1 GCA_003232725.1 Chromatiaceae bacterium
AAAATGAATAGATTTGGTGTTTGGTCAACATTGGAAACAGTGGAGAATTCGATGTTGTCATCGGCAGTATTTACACCAGCCTCTGGTTCAACACCAGCAACAGTGACTTTGGTGCTGCATGACAATGATATGTTTGATCTTAATTCACTTGATGGCGTCATTAGTGACCCTGTTGCAGTTGCAGTGTCAACTACGCCAGAGCCTTCGCCAGAGCCTTCGCCAGGCCCATCTCCAAATGCGGATGTTGCTGTTGAGGGTGGCGGCGGTGGCGGTGGCGGTGCAGCTGGCTTAGGTTATCTCTCGGGGCTGTTATTATTAGGATGGTGGCGACGGCGCTTTAGCGCGCTTCAGCACTAAATAAAAAAGCCTGCATTAGCAGGCTTTTTTATTGCTGCGTTTATGGCTTTTAAATCCATCGCCGAACGTGTTTTTTATAAGTACGGTATTCATCGCCAAATTTCTGTTCCAAATAGCGTTCCTCTGGCATGATCAACGCGATCTGTACCGCGCTCAAAGTAATGGGTAGCAGTACTAGTAACCAGACATTATCGATCGCAAACGAGAGCCCGCAGTAGCAGATGGTTAGCCCGGTATAGAGCGGGTTTCGAGAATAACTGAACATACCGCTGTCGATGATCGCTGTTGTTGCCACACCCGGTTCTGAGGGTTGATTCTGTTTGCTGAGTGCCTGCTTTGAGTGGAGGATGATCAGGCTGCCAATCACCAACAGTGGTGCGCCGACCATGTGAAGGGTGGCTGAGCCGCTAAGCGGGCCAAAGTTAAAGGTATGGTAATAATTTAAGGCCAGCGCTAATACAAGGCTGCTACCAAAATAGATGTCGGCAGTGCGCCATAGACTGCTGTGTGCGGCGTCTGTTGTCACGAAAAGATTTTCCTCAGGATATGAAGCTTAAAGGCTGACTATTTTACTCGGAAATAGCCCGGCAAGTAAGCCTGAAACAGATTTTTATTTGTTAAATCAATATTTTAATCTGTGGTGCTCGCGGTACGTGAGAGGTATACCGCAAGCGGAGAGGCAGACAGTGGACTAGATTAGCCTGGGGCTGGGGTGTCGACTTCATCCATCTTGAGTTCTTTGATTTTACGGGTCAGGGTGTTGCGCCCCCAACCGAGTAATTTAGCCGCTTCCTGACGGCGACCGCCGGTGTATTTAAGTGCTGATTCAATCATGATGCGCTCAAAGGTGGGCACGGCTGAGTCGAGAATCTCTTTGCTGCCCTGATGTAGCTGCGAATCGGCCCAATGTTTAAGTGCTGATTCCCAGTTGCTAGCGGAAGATTCACGGCTATTTTCATTTTTTAGTTCAGGCGGCAGGTCTTCCAGATGGATGGTCTGGCCGGGTGACATGACGGTGAGCCAGCGGCAGGTATTTTCAAGTTGGCGTACATTACCTGGCCATGGGTGCCTGGAGAGAAACTGGCTCGTCTCATCATCAAGCACCTTGGGGGCAACCGCCAGCTCTTTTGCCGCACGGAGGAGAAAATGATCGGCCATCATTTTGATGTCTTCGCTGCGCTCAGCAAGCGATGGGATGTGGATGCGAATCACATTGAGCCGGTGGTAGAGGTCTTCGCGAAAGAGGCCGTCAGCAACGCGCTGTTCGAGGTCCTGATGGGTGGCAGCGATAATTCGTACGTCACTGTTAACTGAGGTATGCCCACCGACACGGTAGTACTCACCATCGGACAGCACACGTAGCAGGCGTGTTTGAAGTTCGACCGGCATATCGCCAATCTCGTCCAGAAACAGCGTGCCGCCGTTAGCTTGTTCAAAGCGCCCTGCGCGTGAGTTTTGCGCGCCGGTAAACGCGCCGCGTTCATGTCCGAATAGTTCAGATTCGAGCAGGTCTTTAGGAATGGCGGCGGTATTTATCGCAATAAACGGTGATTTTACACGCGGGCTATGGCGATGCAGTGCCTGCGCAACGAGCTCTTTACCGGTGCCCGATTGTCCGGTAATCAGCACGGTCATATGAGAACGTGAGAGACGACCAATGGCGCGAAACACCTCTTGCATGGCTGGTGCTTCGCCAACAATGTTGGTTACTGTGGCTTGTTCGAAACGGCTCACTTGTGTGCTGCTGGTGCGACGACGTTGTTTGATCGCGCGCTTAACTAATTCAGTTGCTTCGCTAATATCAAACGGTTTGGGCAGGTATTCAAACGCGCCACCTTCATAGGCGGCAACGGCGCTGTCGAGATCAGAGTGGCCGGTCATGATGATGGTTGGCAGGTCCGGGTAGTCGGTTTTAATCGCCTCCAGCAGTGCGAGGCCATCCATCCCGGGCATGCGAATGTCGGTGATGATGGCATCCGGTTGTTCGGTGCTGAGTTTGTCAAGCACGCCAGCGGCACTTTTAAAACAGGTGGTTTCCATCTCTGCTTTTGCGAGTGCCTTTTCGAGCACCCAGCGAATGGAGCGGTCATCATCAATGATCCAGATATGTTCATTACGACTCATGTGTTCTCTCCAGTGGCAGTAACAGGGTGAATACCGTTTCACCTGCCTGGCTTGTACATTCAATCAGGCCACCATGCTGGTTGACCAGTGATTGAGCGATCGATAACCCAAGGCCCGTGCCGTCGGCGCGACCGGTGACCATGGGGTAAAAAAGCTTGTCCTGTAGCTCGGGTGGAATACCCGGCCCGTTGTCGATGATGTCGATACGCGCGACTAATTTATGATGACGATTACCGATAGTGAATTGCCGCTGAGTGCGCGAGCGCAGCGTAATGGTGCCGTGCCCATCGAGCGCCTGCATCGCATTCCGCACAATGTTGAGCACGGCCTGGATCAGTTGATCAAGGTCTGCATAGAGTTCCGGGATACTTGGGTCATAGTTGCGCAGGATCGCAATGCCAGCGGGTGATTCAACTTCAGCGAGGGTATAGACGCGCTCCAGTACCTCATGAATATTGATATCCTTTTTATGTGGCAACGCATTGGGGCCGAGCATGCGGCGTAGCAGGTTTTGCAGGCGATCCGCCTCACCGATGATCACAGTGGTGTATTCGCGCAGGCCGTCATCATCGAGTTCCTGCTCTAGTAGTTGTGCTGCTCCTCTTAGCCCGCCGAGTGGGTTGTTGATCTCGTGCGCAATGCCGCGCAGCAACTCTCGGCTGGTATCATACTGTGCCAGGAGCTGCTCTTCGCGCGCGATGCGCAGGTGGCGGTCGCGCTGAAAGAGCTCAACCAACAGTTCCTTTTCCTGGTTTTCGTTGCGCAGCGGGGTAATAGTGCAATCCGCAATGATGGTGTGCATGTGTATCAGGTGTAGCTGAGCTTCTCGTTCGGTGCGCGGCTGTTCTGTGTCGAGCGCATGTTGTAGGGTGGTGATGAAGGAGGCATCAACGGGAATTAGCTCACGAACATCGCTGCCGACTGCCTGTTTGGCGCTAACGGCGAGCATTACCTCGCTGGCGGGGTTGAGCTGTTTAAGGCGCAGTTTGTCATCAAACAGCAGCACAGCTGTATTGAGATTTTCCAGAATGTATTGTCCGTTCGCCATCAGTACAAAATTTAATATGAGTTGGTCACTACCCTAAGCAAGAAGTACTCCAGTTTTTATGGCAACCGCTAAAATTTCTTTAAATAAATTGATGATAGTGAAAAATCAAATTAAAACAGTAGGTTGTACTTTTTTTTGGCGCTGAGTTTAGGGCTGTCTATTATATTGGACTGTGCCGTTGGAACATCGTGCCCTAAATTGAAATAATGAACGCCTCTTTTTAGTGCGATTTCCGTTAAGGGAGTGATGAGACGCGTTGCAGGTGGAATGTGCTTGCGTCGCTGCTAATGAGGGTGGCGCCGCTATTATCGATAATGGCGGCGCGTATGGTATGGGTGCCGCGATCAACATTGAGCAGGGTTGCTTGCCCCGAGGTGTTTGTCGTGACTGCCTTGCCATCGACCGTAATGGTAATCTGGTGTCCCTGTTTTGTCCGTAGTTTTGGGCTGACTGATACGGTGATGTTGATGTTGCCGGCATTATTTCGAATGGACTCGTCATGAATGGGCTGGGTAATCGAGATGTGGCGGTAGTGCACGACCTCCTTTTCGGGGGCTGGTTTTTGTGGTGTGATCGGTGTGATCGGTGTAATTGGTGTTGGTGTGAATGTTTGGCTAGAAGGCAGTATGACCTGCTGCGCATCGGGGTGGGGTGAGGTATCAGAAAAACTTACCGAGCCATCGGGCGCTATCCACTTGTATGCGGCGGTTACTGGTGCTGTAAAAAGCAGTAGCAATGTTAGTAAGAGTCCCATGTGCATTCGTCCACTCCTTGTTATTTTATGTTTGAGAGTATTGCATGTCTACCTGAATGGAGGGTGAAAAAACGCCCTCACGAGGAGGGCATTTTATGCTGCTAAGGCCTTATCGGCATACCTTACAGGCTGTAGTACATGTCGTACTCAGCTGGGTGTGTGGTCATACGCAGGGTGGTGACCTCTTCCATCTTAAGTGCCATGTAGCCGTCGATCATGCTGTCAGTGAAAACATCGCCAGCAGTCAGGAATGCACGATCATTGTCGAGTGCTTCCAGCGACATTTCCAGTGAAGAGCTCACAGTAGCGATCTTCTTCTCTTCTTCAGCAGGCAGGTCGTATAGATCTTTGTCCATCGGTTCGCCTGGGTCGATCTTGTTTTTGATGCCATCAAGACCGGCCATCATCAATGCAGCGAAGGTCAGGTAGGGGTTACCGCTTGAATCTGGAAAACGTACTTCAATACGGCGGCCTTTAGGGTTTGTGACGTATGGAATGCGCACAGATGCTGAACGGTTACGTGCAGAATAAGCCAACATCACAGGGGCTTCAAAGCCTGGCACCAGGCGCTTGTAGCTGTTGGTGCCGGCGTTTGTGAAGGCATTGAGTGCGCGCGCATGTTTGAAGATGCCGCCGATGTAGTAAAGCGCATCTTGTGACAGACCGCCGTATTTATTGCCGGAGAAGATGTTTTTGCCTTTCTTCGCCAGTGACATATGCACGTGCATACCACTACCGTTATCACCAACCAGAGGCTTAGGCATAAAGGTTGCTGTTTTACCGTAGGCGTGAGCGATGTTCTGTACCACGTATTTAATAATTTGAACTTCATCAGCCTTGCGCAGCAGAGTGTTGAAGCGGGTGCCAATTTCGCACTGTCCAGCGGTCGCCACTTCGTGGTGATGTACTTCAACCGGGACGCCCATCTCTTCCATCGCGAGGCACATGGCTGCGCGCATGTCGTGTAGTGAATCAACTGGTGGTACCGGGAAGTAGCCGCCTTTAACACCTGGGCGGTGACCAATATTGCCGCCTTCGAAGACGCGTTCTGAGCTCCATGATGCTTCTTCAGAATCTACTTTGTAGAAAGCGCCGCTCATGTTGATGCCCCAGCGAACGTCGTCAAGGATAAAAAATTCTGGCTCTGGGCCAAAGTAGGCGGCATCTGCGATTTTGGTAGATTTCAGGTAGGCTTCCGCACGCTTTGCCAGAGAGCGTGGGTCACGCTCGTAGCCTTTCATGGTGTTTGGTTCAATGATGTTGCAGCGTACGTTTAGCGTGGCTTCTTCGGTAAAGAGATCCAATACGGCAGTATCGGCTTCAGGCATCATGATCATGTCTGATTCGTCGATGCCTTTCCAGCCAGCGATTGAAGAGCCATCAAACATCTGCCCTTCTTTAAAGAAGTTCGCGTTCGCTTCACTGGCCGGGATGGTAACGTGCTGCTCTTTGCCCTTGGTGTCAGTAAAACGCAGATCAACAAACTTAACGTCGTTGCTCTTGATCATTTTTAAAACTTTTGCAGACATTTGGTTCCTCCGATGGTGCCTAATTTGAATTATGGTCTTACGGTAAAGCTGAAATCTGTTTCCATCAATAGCATTAAATGTGCCATTTGGGGAAATCCAATTTTATTAACAAGATAGCGATGGCTGGATGAAAGGTGGTCATTATTATTGCTTTAAGTTGGTGCGATCCAGTCTATTTTAGTGCGTTATGGCTGTTTTGTTACGCGTCACCGACCGCGATTTTTATAATGATGTCATCATTCTTTGTCTCAATCTCAATCACCTCATGCCCGTTGATGCGACACCAGGTGGGCAGATCACTCTTCGCGCCAGGATCTGTGCAGGTGACTTCCAGAATATCCCCTCTTGCCAGTGTTTTAATGCGGTTTTGCGCACGAATCACCGGCATGGGGCACAGTAGTCGTCGTGCATCTAATGTATGAGTTGCCATTAGAGGTACCACTCCCTAGGGATATCATCGTTGCGTAAAGGGGTAACGTCAAGGGTAAAAGGTGTTTCATGGCCTTTTTCCTTCACCTCGATCTGTACACTGTCAGCATCCCGGCCCTGGGTGAAGCGTGCCACAATCTGTGCGGCGAGCTTAAGATCTTCGCGGTTAACGTTGCCGTCGATCAGCGCCAGTGGCCCATTGTGGCTGGTGGCATGCATGTGGGTAAACTGCTTGCGATAGCCGTTCATGAAATTATTTTCACCCTCTTCACGCCCGACGATCACTTTGAAATGTTCGCGAGGACGAATGTGACGGCCCACTTTGAGTAGCATAATGTCGTCGAGATCGTAGTTTTTACTGCCGCGCTGTCGCCATAAATCGCCCAGTTTAACGGAATAGGCTTCGTCGGTGAGAAAGCAGCAGCCGCCTGCCGGTTGCGCGTATTCATCGAAGCCAAACTGCGCGGCGAGCGCGATTTGTGGCTTACGCGAGCGGCCGTTGAAGGCGAGTAATTTTTCGCGATCAACCCACCCTTCGCGTTCTGGCAGTGTTTCGGGCAGTAGTTCAGCAGACGATCATCACTGCCGCACTGCTTTGCCACGATCGGCATGGTCTCTTTGCGTTGTGACATCGGGCGCTGACCAATCACTTCACCGGTGAAGATGAAATCAAACTCATTTTCATCCATCCACTCACGTGCCTTTTTGACCATAAATGATTTGCAGTCGAGGCACGGGTTGAGGTTGGCACCGTAACCGTACTGAGGATTGGTAAGTACGTCCTTATACTCTTCGATCACATCAATGATGTGCAGTTTGATGCCGAGCTGTTCAGCCACCCACAGTGCATTATTGCGTTTCTCTTTTTTCTGATCGGATTTACGAATCGCGTGAGTGTGGCCTTCAACGCAAAAGCCGGTGTAAAAATTGATGCCTTCAACGTGGATGCCCTGTTGCTGCAAAACTTTGACAGCCAGCATGGAATCGAGTCCGCCTGAGATAAGGGCGACGGCCTTGGGTTGTTT
>QIJH01000155.1 GCA_003232725.1 Chromatiaceae bacterium
TGCGGCTTCTATATTGAGATCAGGTCGCTGCTGGCCCATATTCCTCTTGCTAATGCCTTAGTTCACCGTAATTCACCAGCTTCTCTATGTTGTGTGCCATGCAGTAGAGTTGCCATTGGCCTTGAACCTTCGCTTTTCCTCGTAGGCTAAATCGATTCAAGCTTTTGCTTAAGATTGGCTGTTGCTGTAAATGAAAAAGCCTTACCAATTTTCATTTTATTTAACAGTCCCATTTGAACTAATTTAAGCAAATCAGTTCTAGAAGTATCATAAGTTACATTATGTGAACCTCTATGACTTTCAACGTAAAATATTGCATCAGGATTTTTTAATGCTCTATTAATCAGAGAAATTTGGCGGTAATTAAGTAATTTATTTAAGCGTGACGACTTTCTTACTATCTGTTCTATAGTGTTTATTTCTTTAGATTTATTTTCTAAATAAATAAGTAAGTCTTTTATAGCATGGTTAATGACATCTAATTGGTGAACTATAAAATAGGTGACGTCATTGTCATCTGTTTCTGTATGTAAATAAGCACGTGTATATTTAGCAGGGGCTGACTTTAGTATTCTGGAAATAGAAATGAATTCCATAGTCCAATACCCTTGCTTTAACATTGACCAATAAAATAATGCACGAGCTGTTCTGCCGTTTCCGTCTTCAAACGGATGGTCATAAGCAAGTAAAAAATGCAATATTATTGCACGAATGACAGGGTGTAAAAATTCTGTAGAGTGAGTAGTATTGGCAAAATTGCAAATATTTTCTATTCTACTTTGTAGTTCTTTTGCTTTTGGTGGAACATGAATTATAGTTGCATCACGGTCGTCACCCACATAAATATCATCTGAAACACGCAATTTTCCTACTGTGTCTGGATCATCCATTGTGTTGTTACTTAGAGTTCTATGTAGCTCAAAGATTAGGTCAGGTGTAAGCGACTCATTTGATATGTCCTTTATGTATTCCATCGCATGATAATTATTAAGAATCATTGTTTCAGATTTGTCGCGTGGTTTTCGTTTTTGCCTGAGCATTTCTTTGGCTACTTTTCTAGTTGTTGCGGCACCTTCAAGTTGGCTTGACGTTATTGACTCTTCAATTAATGAATTTATCAGATAAGTATCTCGAGTATTTGGATTGGCTACTTGCTCTGTTGTTTTTAGCTCTCCACCTCCATGCACATCTATTTCATGTAATAGCCGACGTACTGTATCAGGCTCGCCAAAAACGAAAGGGTTGCCATCTTTATCTGAATGCGGAATTTTTTTATAAAGAGCTTTACGTGCAATTTTAATCGCTAGCCACCATTCTTCATGATTTGACACTGTTGAAGGAAGTTTTAAGTGTCTTAGTTTATCCCAATGGTGATACTTTCCCTTAGGGGCAGGTTTTATACCAGAGGAGAACATTTCACCTAGTTTCTCAGGAGAATCTTTGATTATATGGTTAATCAAGCTTTGAAAGTCGGGCGGGGATATTGGGATTTTCATAACTTTTTACCAATGCACAGTTAATTGGTAGTAAGTCTAGCACCTGCAATCTCAATTTACTACCAATTTGGCATTGATTGGTAGTAAATTAGTACCAAGGTCAAATTACTAATTTGGTAGTTATTAAATCTGTAACATATTGATTTAATAGGACGGCAGCTAAAAGCTAAAAATGGAGCTAAAAAAGACACCCATCATAAAGGTTGTTCACGTTTAATGGATATCAGCTGGTTTATGCGGGTCTTAAATGAAGGGGTCGCACGACAGGCCAATGCTGAGGATGAATGTACCGGACGCTTTTGGGAGGGCCGTTTTAAATCACAGGCTTTGCTAGACGAAGCTGCCCTCATTACCTGCCTGGCGTATGTTGATCTAAACCCAGTCCGTGCAAAAATGGCAAAGACGCCAGAAGCATCAAAACATACCAGTATCAAAAAGCGCATTACTCACGCCCAAACAGCCCATATTGCTAATCACCCACAACAGCAGGCCAAAGGGTTATTTCCATTTGTTGGTAATCCACGTAATGAGATGCCGGAAGGATTAGCATTTAAATTAACCGACTATCTTGAGCTGGTGGATTGGAGTGGGCGCATTATTCGTGCAGGTAAGCGAGGCAGTATCGATAGCCAATGTCCGCCAATACTGCAACGATTAAATATTGAACCTGACCATTGGAATTATCTCATCAATCATTTTGAAAGCCATTTTAAGTCTCTCGTGGGCAGGGCGTTTAAATTGAAGCAGGTCGCTCAATCGCTGGGTTATCAACGCACCCCCGGTGTTCGTAGTTGTGAGGTTTATTTTTCTTAACGCGGATAATCAAACTCTTACCTCTTCTATCGGCATCCTGCCGAGGAAACTGCTTGTCTGATGACGGTAGTTATCCGTTTAATTCTGAAAATCACTCTTCGAAGCTGCTCATTCTCAATAATCCCCCGCGATTCTCTATCATTTAAAACTAATATGGCACGATCTAGATCTAATTTTTTATGATGCTAGTTTTTTATATTTTGGCTGTCCTTTTTGCTTTAAAACAACTTCGGCTCCGCCGTGGGCGCAACACTCGATACGGGTGGGTGGTTAATCCTTTTCCGACAGGGACTTTCACCCTGCAAGATGCACCAAGCTTTGCTTGGCGCTCTAACGCCGTAAATCACCGGCAGGTTAAAGTGGCACGTTTTTTCGAATGCAAAATAAGTGACGTTTTAACCTGTCCGAGTGCATTTGCCTTGTTATGTGTTCTAACTCCACAAGTAAATAATCAGCTAAACCAGTTTTCACACTATGTTAAATTTAAACCACCATCTATGACAAGGCAGATTCAACCCTGAAGTGCATAACCCCTAAGCTGCCATTGCCTGGTTTCTTACACAAAAAAACCGAGCATTTAAAGCAAAAAACTTTAGGTGAAGGTGGCTATTGAAAACTGGATCCCGGCTAAGAGCCTGCCAGGATGAGGGCATGGTGTCTTTCGGAATGATGGCGCGGGGCTTTCAATTGAAGAGTCCAATGCAAGCCTTGTTGTAAGTGGTGTAAAGCAGCGGGATTAAAGCAGAACAAAGGAAATGATGGTTTAAGCATTAATCACGCCCCATGCTTTCCACTACCACTATCGAACAGATACAACCTCATCAAGCAATTTTCCCAACGGCCCAAGCTCTTTATACAAGCGACAGACCTCAACCACATAAGCTAACGTTAAAGGAATATCTTTAAGGTAGCTTGGTTTACCATCGCGACTATTCAATCGAGAGAAAATCCCCAGTACTTTTAGGTGCCGTTGTGCGCCCATCAAATCAAACCACTTGATAAATTGAGCCTCACTTACGCCATTGATGATCTCATTTTCTAACAGGCGCTGGTGATAACGGCATACCCACTCAAGCACCTGTTCACGCGGCCATTGGATATAACAATCTTTCAGCAGGGAAACGAGATCATAGGTGATGGCACCCATCACGGCGTCCTGAAAGTCGAGCACACCGGGGTTGCCGTTAGTAACTACCATCAAATTTCTTGAATGGTAATCGCGATGTACTAGCACTTGTGGTTGGGTGAGTGAAGCGTGCGCAAGTAATTCAAAGGCATCATCTAGCGTTGTATGTTGTTGTGTGGTCAATGTGACGTTAAGGTTTTTTTGCAGATACCATTCACGCATTAACGCCATCTCTTTCATCAATAGTGCGTGGCTATAAGGTGGTAGGTGTGCGTGATTTTCACTGTCTCGGTGCATTAATAATAACGCATCAAAGGCATCACCATAAAGTCGTTCTGCACTTTCACTGTTGAGTTGCGCCAGGTATTGTACCGCGCCAAGATCAGACAATAGCAGAAATCCCTGTTCAAGATTTTGTTGCAATATACGCGGTACGTTGAGCCCTGTTTTTAACAGCGCATTGGCGATGTTAATAAATGGCAGGCAATCTTCTTGTTCAGGTGGTGCATCCATCACAATCAAACTTTCATCGCCATGTTCGATACGAAAGTAACGCCGAAAGCTGGCATCAGCTGAAGCAGGTGCGATGGTTTCAAATGCAATGCCAAGGTCATTTCGTAACCATTGTTGTAGTTCGATCAGGCGTTGATCATCCTGCACGACTGCTCTCCTTTGTACCGCTTCCAAAAATGGCCCTGAATATTTTAATGCTCTTTGCGCGAAGGTCATCGGCGACCATATAAAAACAGGGCACCCCGATTAAAATCAGTACGGTGGCGAAGAGCAGTCCAAAGCCAAGGCTGACGGCCATCGGTGCGAGGAAGGCGGTCTGGCCGGTTGAGAAAAAGATCAGCGGTGAGATTCCCAGAAAGGTGGTGATGCTGGTGAGCAGAATCGGCCGCGCACGTACGCGCCCTGCCGCGACCATCGCCTCGATTCGCTCTTCACCTTTGGCGCGCATCTTGTTGGCAAAATCAACGAGGATCAATGAGTCGTTAACAATAATGCCTGCCAGTGCAAGAAAGCCGACGGCAGATAAAAATTGTAGATGAAAGCCCATGACAAAGTGGCCGAAGATCACACCGATGATGCCAAACGGAATGGCGAACATCACCACCAGTGGATCCAGTAATGATTTGAATAGCGCCGCGAGGATAAAAAAGATAAGCGTGAGTGCGATGATAAAGGCGCTGACCATATCGCGCATTGATTCGCTGGCTGCGCGCTTCTCACCCATGAAGACCAGCTCGATACCGGGATAACGTTGTGACAGATCACTGAACCGCTCCTGAATATAGTTGGTTACTTCGATCGGGGTGGTGACCATGGCATCGACTTCTGCCGTAACAGTGGCGAGGCGCTGCATGTCACGGCGTTTGACCGAATCAAAGCTACGTCCAAATTTAATGTCGGCGACATCTTCAAAATAGACGCTCTTGCCATTCTCCAACACGATGCGCTGTTCTCCCAGTGAGGAGGCATGTTGACGAACCGATTGGGGGTAGACCACGCGCACCGGCATGCGCTTGTTGTTGTGGGTGACGTGGGCCACTTCGATCCCCTGATAGCCGCCGCGAATGGCTTCTGCCAGGCGCGATTGAGTCAACCCGAGTTGGCGACCGCGATCATTCAGCGTGTATTGGAATTCAAGTTTTCCGGGTTCGAGATCCTGTCGAATATCATACACACCCGGCAGGGTGAGCAGCTCTGTTTTCACCTCTTCGCCAATCTGACGTAGTCGGTCAAACTCTTGGCCAACAATACCGATCTCGATGTCTGCCCCGGCGGGGCCACCGGCTGGACGTAAGATCGAGAGGCGTTGAATGCCAGCGATGGTTTGCATACGATCTCGCAGCCGGTTAATGATTTCAGTGGTGCTGCGTTCACGTGTCCCTTCCCGGTTAAAACGCAGACTCACGACAGGGGATATCCAACGGTCGATAAAACCCTCTGGATACGGTTTTTTAAGGTCGATGACCAGTTGGATGTAGTTGCTATCAAATTTGATGGTATTGAAGTCGATAATGGTGACGCCGACATTGGTGAGCTGGCTTTCCAGTTCGTCATCATTGAGTTCTGCAAAGACCTGTTCTTCCATCTGTTTGGCAAGCACAGTGGTGTCTTGCAGGCTGTAGGTGTTGGGCGCTTCCGCGTTGATGAAAAACTGCCCGGAATCGACTGAGCCGAACAGTTCAAACGAACTGCGCGTGGTAGCGGTGACGATGGTGATGAGCATCAGGCTGATGATCGCGATACACATGAAATAACGGTTATGCAGTGACCAGCGTACAAAGTGGGTATAACGTTCGAGCCATTTTTTCCAGTTGATCATGCCGGGGCGCGCTTTGCGTTTCTGTACCTTAAGCATCTCTTTGGCGTGAGAGGGCAAGACGCCGAAGGCTTCAATGAGCGAGCCGATCAGGGTGCAGATAACGATGATGGGGATCACTGCGATAAACGCCCCCATGGTGCCACCGATGGCAAACATGGGCATAAAGGCGGCAATGGTGGTGGCGGTTGAGGCGACCACTGGCCAGTAGACCTCGCGCGCACCGACGATTGCTGCGCGTTCCGCCGGCACGCCATTTTCCATATGACGATAGATATTTTCGGTGACGATGATGGCATCATCCACCACCATCCCCAGTACCACCAGGAAGGCGAAGAGTGACACCATGTTAATGGTGACGCCGAAGGCTTCCATCAAGATTACTGCAAAGAGGAATGAGACCGGGATACCGAGCGCGGTGATCAATGCGACACGAAAATTAAGGAAGAGATAAAGTGATAGCAGTACCAGGATCAAGCCAACCACGGCGGATGACTTGACCGTCTCGAGACGGGTCTTGACGTAGATTGAGAGATCACTAAAGACGCTGAGTTTTACTGAATTGGGGAGTTCATCGCGCATCTGCCTGGCAAGCTCGCGTACTTGTTTGGAGATCTCGATGGTGGATGATTCGGCAGTTTTGGTAACGATCATGTTGACCGATGAACGGCCGTTGAAGCGTGCCAGGGTACGTGGCTCTTCGAGGCGAATGCTGACGTTGGCGACCTCACCGAGTAGTAGTTTACCGCCGTTGCTGCTGCGGCGTAGCACCAGTTGGGATATTCCCTCGGCATCAGGCTGCACACCTTTGCCGCGCAGTAGAATGTCACCCTCGGCTGCCTGAATTGAGCCGCCCGGTAGATCATCAAGGTTTGCGCGCAACACCTGCGTGATCTGCGAGAGTGGTATCTTGAGTACCGCCATGCGCGCGGGGTCGACCTCAACCCATAACTCCCATTCGCGGTTGCCGGCGATACCGGCACTGGCGACACCCGGTACGCTTAGCAGGCGACGTTTTACATCCT
>QIJH01000108.1 GCA_003232725.1 Chromatiaceae bacterium
CCTTAATCGTTAACGACTCACACAGATGCTGCTGATTGAGGAACTGAGCCAAATCAAAAGGTTTTGTTGTCATCAACTATCTCCTGCAAAATCTTGATGCTATTTAAAGTATGAGACCTTTGCACGATACAGGCGCAAAAGAAAAATGCGCTAATATTTACCTGATTTGAGGCAGAAAGCCCCGTTAATACCCATAAGGGGCACACCGTAGCGAGCTATTGACAAGTTTTCTAACGAAAAGCAGGGGAATATTAACCATTTTTACTCGTGATTGTATCGTGCTAAAGATCTCAGTATGACGCATGATACCGCATTCATCATTAAAGACCGATAAATTCACTCTGGTTATTGCGTATAAATCGAAATTTGAATAGTCTTGACACTACATGAGAGCCGATCTCACTAAATAATAACCATACAATTCCAAACACAAATTTCCGATATTGACCGAGGTACCACCGATGAAAAGCGTACTAGTAAGCCTGATCCCACTCCTGTTTATTGCCTTTACGCCTGTGACACATGCAACAGGCCCAGTCACAGAGGGAGTCAATTACCAGCTGGTACAACCAGCGCAACCGCCGATAAAAAGCAGCGGTAAGATCGAAGTCATTGAGATGTTCTGGTACGGCTGCCCGCACTGCCACCGCTTCCAGGCGCACCTTGATCGTTGGCTGAAAACCCAACCGGACAATGTTGAGTTCATCCGTCTGCCCGTTATCCTGCGTGAAAACTGGGGGACTCATGCGCGCGCCTTCTTTACTGCGCAGGCACTCGGCAAGCTGGAAGAGATTCACATGCCTTTTTTCGAAGCAATCCACAATGAAAAACGCCGCCTGAACACTGAGAAAAGTCTGATGGCATTCTTTGCTGAACACGGCATTAGCAACGATGACTTTCGCAAAACCTTTAACTCTTTCAGTGTTAACAGCAAAGTTCGCCGCGCACAGCTGTTCGCCCGTAAATATGGCGTTCAAGGCACCCCAACGGTGGTTGTTAACGGCAAATACCGCATCGATACCGGCATGGGTAAACAGGGCTTTCCTGGTGTAATCAAAGCGATTAACCACTTAATCAAGGTCGAAGATAACTCTTAAGCTTTCTCCATCTCCTAGTACATCAACCAGCAAGGGGACTAACACCCACCATTTCCTTGTTAATTTTGTGCTCTATTGAATTGACAACGTGCCGCTACTATTAATAAGTTAATAATGGCACGGCACGGCGTGCGCCATCACCTGGAGATAAAATGAATTTAATAGCCACGTTAATACTGAAGAAATGAAGCCGTCATCCACGCTTAGGCGTCCTCATATGGCATCCATGACAAACGAGGATAATCACTGCATTAAGCTACTCAGTTTTAACATTCAGGTCGGCATGGCATCCACTCACCTACATCACTATATAACGCAGTGCTGGAAGCATCTGCTGCCTCACTCACGCTCGTTCGATAACCTCGACCGCATCGCTGATGTCATCAGCCAGTTTGACCTCGTCGCACTACAGGAAGCCGACGGCGGCAGCATGCGTAGTTTTTTTATCAACCAGGTGGAATACCTCGCTAAAAAGGCAGATTTTCCACACTGGCATCAACAGACCAACCGTAATCTGGGTAAGTTTGCCCAGCACAGCAACGGCCTACTCAGTAAATACAAGCCCTATCAAGTCACCACCCATAAACTGCCCGGTCTACTGCCCGGTCGCGGCGTCATGGAAGCGCGTTACGGCACTGCTGAAAACCCATTAATCATCTTAATGGCACACCTCGCGCTGAGTAAAAGTGCACGCACCTACCAGCTAAACTTTATCAGCGGTCTGGTCAATCAATTTGAACATGTCGTCGTCATGGGCGATTTGAACTGCCAGCCTAACAGTGATGAGATGATGATGCTACTGCGTGACACCAATCTCGCTCGTCCGGAGACAATCAACAACACCTATCCCAGCTGGAAACCGGTGCGCAATATTGACCATATTCTGACCACTCAAACGGTCAAAATTCGCAGCCTTAAAGTGATCAATGAAACCCTCTCCGACCATCTCCCGCTGGCGGTCGAAATTCAGCTGCCAGACGCGGTAAAATTGTCGTTCAGTTAAGCAAACAGCTGCATCTCGCATCACCCTCATCACTGCTTTTACTACGCAATACAATTCAATCATCCCTTTGTTCTGCCGCTACTCTTTGTTACACAAACAGATGCAAAAACTGCCGCCTTAACGGCTAGTTAAGCTAATCATTTCAATGAGAAAAAGATGAGCCAAATCGCTTCCAGCATTTTGACCACGCCTGAAAACAGAGGCAAAAACATCGCTCGATTACAACAAACGCTGGTTGTCATGAATGAGGTCATTCTAGGCAAAGAACAGCCGCTGCGCCTGGCACTCACCTGTTTAATCGCACGCGGCCACCTGCTGATTGAAGATCAACCCGGCGTTGGTAAAACCACCCTCGCCCACCTGTTGGCACGCGTGCTCGGCCTCGACTTCCAACGCATTCAATTCACCAGCGATATGTTGCCGGCAGATATCCTCGGCGTTTCAGTCTACGATCAAAATAGCGCCAGCTTTAAATTTCATCCCGGCCCTGTTTTTTCTCAACTGGTACTTGCTGATGAGGTTAACCGCGCTACCCCCAAGGCGCAGAGCGCACTGTTAGAGGCGATGGAGGAGTACCAGGTCACCACCGAAGGCGAAACTCACCCACTACCATCGCCATTCTTTGTCATCGCAACCCAAAATCCCAGTAATCAAATTGGCACCTTTCAACTACCAGAATCTCAACTTGACCGCTTTCTAATGCGCCTGGAGATAGGCTATCCTGACCAGATCCATGAAAAAGAGCTCTTGAAAGGGAAAGACCGTCGCGAAATTCTAAAAGAGCTCGACGCCACCCTGTCACCAACACAGCTGCTTGCCGTTCAACAAGCCGCCCCGCAAGTACATGTCTCAGACGTGTTGATCGACTATCTGCAAAAAATTCTTAACTTCTCCCGCCACAGCCCTTATTATCAACACGGGCTATCACCGCGAGCAGGCATTGCGATACTGCGCTGCGCGCAGGTATGGGCGCTGCTCGACAGTCGGGATCACCTGCTGCCGGAAGATATTCAAGCGATTTTACCCGCCACCACCAATCATCGCCTGCAACCGGCCGCTGAATTTTCAACATTAACCCCTGATGAAATCGTGTCACATCTGATGACAGTGCCGCTCGATTAAGCCTCCCGACAAAAGCAGTACTTGATGAAATACCTGCCCCCCCTGATTGAAAACATTGCGGCACGCCTCTTCAATGTAGAACGCCGTAGCGGCAATGCACGCAATGATTCAATCGTGTTAACCCGACGGCACATCTACATTCTGCCAACTTACTACGGCATTCTCTTTGCGATGCTATTGATGCTACTACTGGTCGGTGCTACCAATTACAACAACAGCCTTGGCTTTGTTTTAACATTTCTACTGACTAGCATTGGCCTGGTGTCGATCATTCACACCTATCGCAATCTATTACAGCTTAAAATATCGGCAGGCAAAGCAAGTGCTGTCTTTTGTGGTTCAATCGCAACATTCCATCTTCAACTCGAAAACCCAGACAAGCGTCCACGCTACAACATCTGCACCCGCTTCAACAGGAACTCACCTGCTATTATCAATATAATTAATAATGATATGGTAACGATAAAATTAACATGCAGCGCCACTCAACGTGGTTGGCAAACGATGGAACGAATCACCATCGACAGTGTCTTTCCACTCGGGCTCTTCCGCGCCTGGAGCTATATCACGCTGTCTAAGTCATGCTTAGTCTATCCGCTACCGGCAACAGAGCCACTATCGTCCATGAGTAACGGTGGCGGCAGTGGAAAAGAGCACTCACAAAATGGCGGTGATGATTTCATCGGCTACCGCGACTATCAACCCGGCGACTCACCGCGGCATGTTAACTGGAAGGCCGCCGCCCACAGCAACAAGCTGCACACCAAACATTTTGGCGATAATGAATCAAGTGAACGGTGGTTTGAGTGGGATTCACTACAGGCACTCGACACCGAGTCACGCCTCAGCCAGTTATGTCGCTGGATCATCGATGCCGAAAAGAATGGTGTCGATTATGGCCTGCGCATGCCAGGTACTACCATCCGACCTGGCCAGGGTATTGACCACCAACACCGCTGCCTTGAAGTGCTGTCACTGCACCCGCCAGGATAGCATTCTGTGCGAATGAAAAAGCACCTCGCCCATATTGTTATTTCACGCAACACCACAATGTGGTTACTCGCATCATTACTGCTGGCCTTTGCACCACACATACTACGCCTGCCAATCACGCTCTCAGCACTCTGCCTGATGTTTGGCACCTGGCGGTTTGTGATTGAACGACGCTCAACGGTAATGTTACCTCATCGTATTCTTCGCGCCCTGCTGCTCTGTACCACACTGGTTATCGTCTATCTGCATTACGATACCTTATTTGGGCGTGAAGCAGGCATCGCGTTACTCGCTTGCATGTTAGCCCTGAAGTTGCTGGAGATGCGCTCAGTCCGTGATTATATGATTGTGATACTGCTTGGTTATTTTCTTGCAATCACGCTTGTTCTCGACAACCAGTCACTGCCAATGGCAGCCTACATGTTCGTGGTCGCCTTCATGCTCACCGCAACCTTGATAAATCTTAACCTGTCGCAAAAAAACAGTGCTATCAGCATCAATGTTAAGTTAACCGCCAAACTATTCGCTCAGGCACTGCCAGTCATGTTGATTCTATTTTTTCTTTTTCCACGTATCCCCGGCCCACTCTGGTCACTGCCTGATGATGCACATAGCGGCACCACCGGTATCAGCGATGAGATGTCGATGGGCAGCATTAGCAATTTAAGCCTGTCAAACAAGGTCGCCTTTCGTGTCGCCTTTGAGGACGAGGTAATCGATAACAATCTAAGCTACTGGCGCGGCCCCGTGTTATGGCAGACCGATGGAAAAAACTGGCGCACTGGAAATAATGCTCACACCAATCGTGATACCAGCTATCGCGTAACAGGAAAACCGATTAACTACACCGTCACCCTTGAGCCTCACAATCAGAAATGGCTTTATGGGCTAGACTTGCCTGCAACGGCACCCGCACAAGCGACCATTAATCGTGATTTTCAGCTGGTCACAAAAGAAGAAGTAACTGAACTCACACGTTATAAAATGACCTCTTTCAGTGAGTATCAAACAGGTCCACTAAGCGACAATGAAATACAGCAAGCACTGCAACTACCCGCTAATCGTAACAGTCGCGCCATCGCACTCGGCCAGCAATGGCAACAACAATTGAAGTCTCCGCAGGTGATCATTGATCACGCGTTACGCTACTTTAACCAACAACCATTCAGCTATACTTTAAAACCACCATTGCTAGGTAATAACCCTATCGATGAATTTTTGTTTGAAACACAGCAGGGCTTCTGTGAACACTATGCTGCCAGCTTCACCACCTTAATGCGTGCAGCGGGCATTCCAGCTCGCATCATCACTGGTTATCAGGGTGGAGATTTCAATCCCATTGGCAACTACCTGATTGTGCGTCAGCGTGATGCCCACGCATGGACCGAGGTCTGGCTTGAAAACAGGGGGTGGGTACGCATAGACCCCACCGCATCTGTCGCCCCTGAGCGTATCGAAAATGGTGCCGAAAGTGCATTTTCTGAACTCTTTAACCGCCAATCTACCTTTCAATTTAATAACAGTTTCTTGACCAGTAATTGGCTAAAACTACGTTACGGCTGGGACAGTCTGAACAATAGCTGGAACCAGTGGATCATCGGTTATGATTCACTCAAACAATCTCAACTGCTTTCACTAGTTGGCATTCAATCGGTTAAACAGATGGCAATAGCAATGGTGATGGCGGTGATCACCACTCTCACTGCCTTATTGCTACTATCAATGTACCGTAACAGACAAAAACAGGATGCCGTTTCGTTAATCTATCAACGCTTCTGTCAAAAATTCTCAACCATCGGCATTCAACGCCTGCCGCATGAAGGACCGCTCGATTTTGCGCAGCGCATCATTACATTGCGCCCAGACATTGAACCCCAGATACTGCAGATCAACGATCTCTATATTGCACTTAAATATCGCCCGCGTCATACTCCACAGCAGATCAAACATCTACAGCAACGGGTACAACGACTAAAACTTTAATGACTCCGACAGCAGGGTGATCACAATGGCAACTGGCTCAACACCAAAACTTACCCAAATTGGATTTGGCGGAAACTTCAAAGGTGAAGTGGTCTCAATGCTTGAGAGTAATAATATGTTCACCGATTTTGAGCGCCATGAACTGCGCACCCTGGCTGACTATTGCCAGGCCTATCTTGCCCCGCTAGGCACCATCGTTTTTAATGAAGGCGACCCATCGAGCTATCTCTGCCTGCTAGTGGAGGGCAAACTCAGCGTCCTTAAAGACTCTGATGGTGAAAAAAGTAAAAAACTGGTCGATGTGCGGCCGGGTAAAACCATCGGTGAGATGTCGGTGATTGATGGCCTGCCTTACTCGGCCACCGTCAAAGCGGCCACTGACTCCAAGTTAATCCTGATTACCAAAGAAAATTTCGCCAAGATTACTGAAGACCACCCTCGCCTCGGCGTTAAAATTTTGTGGAAATTTTCACAATTATTAAGCCTTCGTCTACGCCAGACCAGTGGAAAACTGATCGATCTGCTCTAATTTACTATTTAAACCCATATTCATCATC
>QIJH01000186.1 GCA_003232725.1 Chromatiaceae bacterium
GGCTGAAATCTCAGCACGGTTAAACAACATCAAGGCGATTGTCTTCGACTGGGATGGCGTTTTCAATGACGGCTTCAAAGGCGAAGGGCTGCCCAGCATCTTCAGTGAAGCAGACTCAATGGGCACCAACATGCTGCGCTATGGCTTATGGCGTCAAAATAGCGGGCTACCGATTGCCGCCATTATTAGTGGCGAACAAAACCTGACCGCTCGCCACTTTGCGACTCGCGAGCACTTTCATCACGTCTACCTTGCCATTCCAGATAAACGTGAACACAAAACATCCAACCAGAAAACGTCGCCTTTGTTTTTGATGATGTGAATGATCTGGGTATGGCGGCTCAATGCGGCCTGCGTCTCATGGTGAAACGTCAAGCGGGACCACTCCTCCATCAATACGCAATGGATAACGACTGCTGCGATTACATCTCAGCCAACAGCGGATCAAACCATGCGGTGCGCGAAGCGATGGAATTGATGCTCGGTTTTATCGGGAATTTCGATCACGTGATCGCTTCACGCACTCGCTATGATGATGAATACAAAGGTTACTTTGAGCAGCGCCAACGTATTACCACACGAAATTTCAAAATCGATGCTGGCAGCATCGTCGCATCAGATTAATCACGATTCACAGGGCATACCGCCAATAGACTTCACCATGGAAATCTTATAAGTGCCACGCCTATCTATCGTATTAATCGTTAAAAACGAAGCAGGCACCATCGCCGAATGCCTTGAACCGCTAAGCTGGGCTGATGAAATTATTATCTTCGATAGTGATAGCAGTGATGCCACGGTTGAAATAGCCAAACGCTACACTGACAAAGTATTCATTGACAGTGACTGGCAAGGATATGGGGTACAGCGCCAGCGAGCACAGTCAAAAGCGACGGGCGACTGGATTCTGATGGTTGATGCTGATGAACGTTTAACACCTGAGCTAACGGCAAATATCCAGCAAGCTGTTAAAGCAGATGATCGCAACAAGGTCTATGCATTGCCCCGCCTCTCGTACTGTTTTGGTCGCTTTATTCGTCACTGTGGCTGGTACCCGGACTACGTTACTCGCCTCTACCCCAACGACAAGGCTGCCTATAATGATGTACGGGTACATGAAAAACTGAACGTGCCCAAAGCGATGTCGTGCATAAAATTAAAGGGTGATATGCTGCACTATACTTATCATAATATTGAACATTACCTGGTGAAGTCTGCAAAATATGCGGATGAATGGGCGTTGCAAAAAATGGCGCGCGGTCAATCAGCATCACTTTTCCAAGGAATACTGCATGCACTGGGCTGCTTTGTGCGTATGTATTTTCTCAGGGCTGGCTTCCTGGATGGCCGACAGGGGTTTTTATTGTCACTACTATCGGCCCACTCCACCTTTGTAAAATATGCAGCGCTATGGGAAAAACGGTTATAAAAAAGACGCTGCTTAATCCATTCGATTAAGATAAAAAACAGATGCCAATGTTAAAATCATTAAATAAATTAAAACGTGAAATCGCGCGCGCTCTTTCCAATATTGCGTTGGAAACTGTCAAAACTAACTATCATGGCTTAAACCTCGTGGTACCGATGCTGCGCGGTGTCGGACGTAAATTAATAGTGCCCGATGATCCCTGGATGTCTCGCTGCCTCGCGCAACAACTTGCATTAAAACCAGGAGCCGTGATTGATATTGGTGCCAATGCCGGTATTTACCTGGTGAAACTTCGCGCGATTGATCGTGAGCGTCAATACATCGGTTTCGAACCTAATCCACTATGTAAATATTTCGTCTCAGAGGTCATTCGTTTAAAAAGGCTAACTGTTTTCCATTTGCACTATCCAACAAAGATGAGGTGCGTACTCTCTACGCCAGCAAGGCGGATGATGCTGGGGCCTCCTTGATTCAGGAATTCAAAAATGAGGATGATTTATCTTACTCGACAGAAGTCGTGACCGTTATTGGTGATCAGTTTATAACACTATTAGACCTGCCGGATGGTATTTCCACCATCAAGATAGATGTTGAAGGCGCCGAACTCGAAGTACTTGAGGGGTTGCGCGAAACCATCAAAAAATTCAAGCCGACCTTCTACTGTGAAATATGGACGCCAGAAGATGGGGGTTCCACTGCTTATCAGCAACGCATGGCTCGCCTGGAGGCGCTCTTTAAACTCCTAGGTGAGTATGGCTATGTTATTTTTGGCGCAAGCCAGGACGGCGCTTTACACGAGATAAAAGAGATTAATAATATTGGCGGCCGTTTTCGAGCAGAATACATGCTTGCTCATAAGAGCGATGCGGCAGCCATGTTAAAAGCATTTGAAACGGAAAAAGGCACGCCTGTCGATACGCCGTTATAGATAGCAGACTCGCTAGTCTATCATACAAACCCTTGTAGCAAGCTTATCAAAATAAGCGGCTGACAACTGAAACCGATGCAGTCGCTTCGCGCTTTATGTCAGCGCTCAACCTGGTCTGTTTTTGCCTCACGCACACATCTCACATGCCATGAAAAAAGTACCGCAAGATAGAGTAGAAAAACTGATACGAAATTGCCTTTTATGAAAGTAGAGGCATCTGTTAACGAAAACACCATCAAACCGGCAATATGAACGGTACCGAGCAGTGCAGTATAACTCGCTTGCTGTCGCCTGCTAATAAAATAGTAGAGCGGATATAGGATCATCAACAAAAATATAATCAACCCCACGATCCCTCTCGAAAGAAGCGTCTCGACATAAGCATTATGAGGATGGGCACTATTAGCAACATCAGAACGAATCTTTCCTGCACTGAAATATTCATGTGCGACCGCTGCGTAATTACCTCGCCCCACACCGAACACAGGTGCCTTCCAAAATGCCATTCCAGAAAAACGCCACATCTCAAGTCGCGTTGAGGTGCTTGTTATTTGCTGAGAAGAGTTCCCGGATATCTCATTTACAAAGTATGTACTGGTCTCCTCGATTGCAAAATCAACACGCTCCTTTACCACACCAACCGTAGCGTAGGCTCCAACCAACCCAATGATTACGACTATCACCGCAACATACCGTTGCCAACTAGCCAACGACATGACGACAATTAGCAGAATCATGACGACCAAACCTAGATACGCGCCACGTGAGCCTGACAGCGCAACCGCAAACAGAGCAGCGACAAACAACGGCAAGAGCAACCATCTTTTTCCATATTGGAAGCGCCACTGAATCAACAGCCATGCGGCTATCATCGCAGCAAAAGGCCCGATTAAATTTGGACTATAACGCCCTGTCGCGCGACTCAAATTCGCCACATAGACATCGAAATAGGCCTGTGCTGCCACCACAATCGCAGCAGCCATGCATCCCCATAACAACCAGCAGCCAGCCTGCCGATAGCTTCGTAACATTAAATAAATGGGGATGACGGCAAGATAGCGAATCTCAACCCCAAGGTAGCGCGTCTGCAGCTCACTCCAGCCATTTATCAATGATGACAAAATAAACGTTAAAAAGTAAGCAGCAATAAAATAAAGCAATAGCCGCTCTTCAGGAAAAAGCGGTTCCCGCTGCGGTCGGTAAAGAGTCGTTAGCGAAATCAAAAAGATTAATACGTAGATACCACTGAACCAGTGACTCAGGCTCACTCCAAGCACTGGAAACAGGAATAGCAGTGAGCAGACCATTCGCTCACGCCACTGAGCCATTCGGTTGATAACTGAAACCGCTTCGATGCCGACTACCATTTCACCGCCAAACAATGCTCAAAAGCAACATCAACAGTGATATCACGCAGACACTGCAAATGACCACGCGGGCATTCACGCTCAAAACAAGGGCTGCATGACAATCCCAAATAACAAATATCAGCTTGAGCTGTCAGCGGCGGGGTATAATCAGGCGTAGATGAACCATAGAACGCCACCACATGCCGCCCTGTTGCCGCCGCAATATGCATTAAACCAGAATCATTACAGACCACCAATTGACACAGCGCAATCAGATCAACCACATCCACCAGTTTAGTTTTTCCAGAAAGATCGACGACCAACGGGGCAATTTTTGCAATCGCAGCACAACTCGGCTGATCCTTGGGAGAACCAAACAGCCATACCTGGTAACCTTCAGTAATCAGGCGATTGGCCAACTCACCATAATATTCAATCGGCCAGCATTTAGCTGGGCCGTACTCAGCACCCGGCATAACGCCAACCACAGGTTTATCCGTACTCAAGGAAAACTGCTCTGCCAGTGCAGATTGATTAACTTGATCCACCGTGAGGTGAGGTTGTGGAATAACGCCCGGTGGCAATGCGGCATCAACAGGCAAGCCCAGTGAAACATAACGCTGTACTGTCTGTGATAAGGTTGATTTATCGAGTGACCGAACATCGTTCAGCAAGCCATAACGCATTTCACCGCGATAACCCGTTCGCACTGGAATTTTTGCAGCCGCTGGTACCAGCGCTGATTTCCATGAACGCGGGATGATTATCGCTTGATCATAGTTGTGCGCCCGCAGTGATTTCCCCAGTCGATAGCGCACGCCAGGTTCAAACTGCCCCTGAGCCAGCGGCATTTCGATATAGTCATTCACCTCAGCCATCCGCCCCAGTAGATCACCCGACCACTTCGGCGCAATCACATCAATCAACGCAGCGGGATAACGCTGTTGCAAAGTGATAAACAAGCTCTGCGCCATCACCATATCGCCAACCCATGAAGGGCCAACCACAAGAATACGCTGAGGTGCTGGTGATACCATGATCATTTTAATCGTTCAGGAATTTGTAAAGGATCAACGATTCAACCACGCCAGATAGGCATGCACGCCCTCTTCAACCGTCCTGAAATCAGCACTATATCCAGCAGTCCGCAACGCCCCAATATCCGCCTTGGTAAAACTCTGGTAGCTACTTTTAAGGTGATCTGGAAATGGGGTGTACTCAAGCTTGCCCTTACCGTGATAACTGATCACCGCATTCGCCACATCATTAAAACTCTGGCTGCGGCCAGTACCTAAATTGAAAATACCGCAGCACTTCGGATTCTCAAAACACCAAAGGTTCACATCCACGACATCGTCCACATAGACAAAATCACGGCGCTGTTCGCCATTAGCATAACCATCGCACCCTTCAAACAGGCGTACCACTTCATCACCAGCCAGTAGCTGATTATTCAAATGATAGGCAACACTCGACATACTCCCTTTATGCTGCTCGCGCGGTCCATAGACATTGAAATAACGGAAACCGACCACCTGGCTCTCGGCACTCGGCAAGATGCGGCGCACATATTGGTCAAACAGGAACTTGGAATAGCCATAGACATTTAACGGTTTTTCAAACTGGCGCTCCTCTTTAAAATTCGGGCCAGCACCATAAACCGATGCGGACGATGCGTAAAGATAAGGAATCTTATGTTCCAGGCAGTAATGCAGCAGTGACTTTGAATACTCAAAGTTATTTTGCATCATGTATTTTCCATCCCATTCAGTGGTGGATGAGCAGGCACCCTCATGAAAAATCGCGTCTACTTCAACGGGAAAACTTTCACCGCTTTCGATAAACGCCAGAAAATCATCTTTATCCCAGTAATCTGCAATTTCACAATCAGAAATATTGCGAAACTTAACCCCATCCTTAAGGTCATCGACCACTAAAATATCATCACGGCCTCGCTCGTTCAGCGTCTTTACGATATTGCTGCCAATAAAGCCTGCGCCGCCAGTCACAATAATCATCTATACAACCCTCTACACTTATTCTGTCTGCGACGACTCGACACCATGTCGAATCGCCTCAATTACACTGCTGGTCGAGCAACCTTCAATAAAGCCGAGCACCTCAACCTTACCGCCATTCTCAATCACACACTTGCCGCCCGCGATCTCTTCGGGGCGATAGTCGCCGCCTTTCACCAATACATTGGGGATCACATGACAGATCAGACGCTCTGGCGTCTCTTCAGAAAAAGGCACCACCCAGTCAACACTCTCAAGCCCGGCCAGTACCGCCATGCGCTGAGACAAGCTATTCACAGGGCGTTGCGGCCCTTTCAGTCGTTTAACCGATGCATCATCATTCACTGCGACAATCAGGCGATCACCCAACTTGCGCGCCTCCACCAGATAAGAGACATGGCCCGCATGCAAAATATCGAAACAGCCATTGGTCATCACCACCATCTCACCGTGCGACTGCGCATATCGGACAAACGCCTCAAGACGATGCTCATCAACCACGCCACGTTCAACCTCATCCTGCGCGCGCATCGCTAGTTGTAGCTCGGCAACGGTGACACTCGCGGTACCCAATTTACCCACCACGACACCCGCCCCAAGATTGGCAAGCATAGTTGCATCTGCTAGTGACTGTCCAGCGGCTACAGCAGCGGCCAATACCGAAATCACCGTATCACCGGCACCGGTTACATCATACACTTCCTGCGCACGCGTCGGCAGATGTAAGGCGGGGTTGCCATCACACAGCAACGTCATCCCTTTTTCGCCACGCGTAATCAACAGCGCATCCAGCTCAAGCTCGGCTCGCAGCGCCTCACCTTTTGAGACTACCGCTGCATCATTAGGGCATGCACCAACAACTGCTTCAAATTCAGACAGGTTGGGCGTGATCAATGTCGCACCGCGGTATTTACTGAAGTCGGACCCTTTCGGATCAACCAGTACTGCCTTACCTGCCACGCGTGCAGCACGAATCAAGCCATCCACCTCGCTTAATGTGCCCTTACCATAATCGGACAGAACAACCACATCGATATCCGCCAGATGTGACTCATAACGCTGCTGCATCGCAGCGTAATCATGACCGCTAAAAGACTCTTCAAAATCAAGGCGAATCAACTGCTGATGACGACTCATAATGCGTAGTTTAGTCACCGTAGTATAGGCTGGATCCTCTTCGAACGCACATTTCACCCCGACAGATTCAAGCCCTGCCCGCAGCACATTGGCAACCTCATCGGTACCAGTCAGACCGATCACCACCGGGCTACCCCCTAATGTCGCAATGTTAAGCGCCACATTACCCGCACCACCAGGGCGCTCTTCCGCGTCACCAACCCGCACCACCGGCACCGGTGCCTCTGGCGAAATACGCGAGGTATCACCATACCAGTAACGATCCAGCATCAAGTCACCCACCACCAACACTCGGGTGGCATCAAAGGAGGGAATATTAACGTTCATATGCGTATGCAATTACTCTCTTTTCACCTGCAAATATCGCCATATGATACCAACCCGGGCAACAGATTGCAGGCGTATCTACTACTATCAACAGGCACAGGGTAGTTCGACAGTATATAATCACGCTTTTACCCAACCGAATTCAGGAAACACATGGATATCCGCGTATCAGTCTCTGCAGGCGAATGCCTCGACAAAATCACCATCCTCGAAATCAAAGCCGTCCAGATCAAAGATAAAGCGAAGCTAGTCAACATCAAACACGAACTGAAGATCCTGCAAGATATCTGCGCAGAAACACTGCCAAAAGAGATCGACATCAGCAGAGAGATGGCAGAGCTGAAGTCAGTTAACAAGACACTATGGACAATCGAAGATGACATTCGCAACAAAGAGTTTGCCGGTGAATTTGACCAGCGTTTCATTGAGCTGGCGCGCTCGGTCTATGTCACCAACGACAAACGCGCCGCAATCAAGCGCCTGCTTAACGAAAAACTGGGCTCAGAACTGGTTGAAGAAAAATCTTACGCCAATTACCGCTCTGAATCCTCAACTAACCCCTGATCTGCGATTAGGAGTGGTCGGCAATCTATGCGGGCTTGCACCCAGCTGATCCGTTGCTTGATACTGATAACGCTGTGCGGCACCTAATTTGCCGTATATTACTTCTCAATTTAGCCATTCTGGCGGCTTCTGTTTATTGATGTATACCGGGTAGTTTGGCCATTGATAGCAACTAAAGAAACTAAAGAAGACACCCATCATAAAGGTTGAAAATATAGCTGTCTAGTTATAGGTTTCAACATAGGAGCTTTAAACGATTCATTGCGTCAAGGAGTGACAATGCCCAAACTCCGCTGTTCTCAGGTCTCGCTGGCGGGCACCCCTTACTATCACTGTGTCTCCCGCTGCGTACCCAAAACACTTCGTGGTGCAAGCTCTCCGTAGAGCCTGTTTATGCGGAAAAGACTCAACGCCTGCCTGGCGTATGCAGACCTAAACCCAGTCCGCGCAAAAATGGCAAAGACGCCAGAAGCATCAAAACACACGAGTATCAAAAAACGCATTGCTCAGGCTAAAACAACCCATATCGCTAATCACCCACAACAGCAGGCCAAAAAACTCTTCCCTTTGTTGGCAATCCACGTAATGAGATGCCCGCTGGATTAGCATTTAAATTAAGCGACTACCTTGAACTGGTAGATTGGAGTGGCCGCATCATTCGTGCCGGCAAGCGAGGCAGTATTGATAACCAATG
>QIJH01000068.1 GCA_003232725.1 Chromatiaceae bacterium
CAGCGAGATCAAGGAAATCACGAGTGTCATCATAACTCTCAAACTCAAAGCGTCCCTCAAGACGCGCCGGGCGTTTGCGTACTTTCCAGTGATCACTCATGAGGATGCTCCCGTCTTATTTCTCAACAGGCAGTGGCTCGCCTGATATTTCCTGCCACCATTCCCGTATACCGCTAGCATGCTGCTGCTCTTCTTTTAGCAACGCTGCAAAAAAAATCTGGTTTTCATGATGCTGCGCGCGTTGACAATACTGCACGGCCCTAGCATAAAAATTGACAATTTCTGTCTCTAGATTAACGGTGTGCTGGATCAATTCAGGCAGTGATCCATCGAGGCGAGCTGGCCTCAAAATAGTTGCAGACGGTGCCACACCAACGGCCAGCATTCGACCGATAATCCGCTCTGCATGTGCCATCTCTTCCTGCGCCTCAAGACGGAATTTATCTCCGACTTGCGGCATGCCGCGAAGCGTCAACATTTGCCCCAAAGAGAGATACTGTTGAACGGCGGAAAGTTCAAAACTCAATGCCCGTCCGAGGTACCCCAGTATCACTGGATCTTGTGTCATCAACTACGCTGCCTGCTGCTGAACGAGTCAAGCTGGGTGTCGCAAAAATATATGCCACACCCAGACTCTTATCGAATTATGCGCTACCGAGTACAGGCTCAACTTCTTTGTGTGGACGCGCAATAATGTGTGCTGCCACAAGACCGTCACCCACACGTTCACAGGCATCAGCACCCGCACGAAACGAACCGCTGCATTCACTGCACCTGTTTCGCCACGAACCAGGATGGTGACGTAACCGCCGCCAACAAATTCACGACCGATCAGGCGTACTTCAGCGGCTTTGGTCATTGCGTCTGCTGCTTCGATTGCAGGAACCAGACCACGAGTTTCAATCATTCCCAGTGCGATACCGTATGTGTCATTTGCCATGATAATTCTCCTCTATGGATTAAGTTTAAAATTACAGAGTGCGATTTGAATCGCTGCTCATTGTCAATACAGGCTCAACTTCTTTATGTGGACGCGCAATGATGTGTGCCGCGACAAGGCCGTCACCCACACGCTCACAGGCATCAGCACCCGCACGAACGGCTGCGTTCACTGCGCCTGTTTCGCCACGTACCAATATGGTGACGTAACCGCCACCCACAAATTCACGGCCAACCAAACGGACTTCAGCCGATTTAGTCATCGCATCCGCAGCTTCAATAGCTGGAACCAAGCCGCGTGTTTCAATCATGCCTAACGCAATACCGTATTCATTTGCCATTTTATATCTCCAGTTAGTTTCTCTTAAAATTCGTACTCTTTGAGAGTCGTTGCTCTATCTTCATGCAGAAGCCGCTTATTCAGCTTCGTCCCAAAAATCTATAATGCCGCATATCGTCAAATCAGTGATGATATGAACCCTTTCTTGACCCAGCGCTTGCCGCGCGGCTGAACCACTTACCGCATAGACCCAATTACCATCGCATGTCCCTATCGTATCTAGCGCGACTTGTATCTTACCTTTCTGATCTCGCAAGATCCGTAAAGGCAGTTGCTCCATTCCAGGATGGCGATCGGTACAAACCAATGTGCCATCCACCTGAAATATATTCACTTAACTGTCCGGATCCCAGTCGTCGATAATACCTACGATGGTGAGATCTGAAGGATACTCTTTGGATCCTGCCGCTTCACGCGCAGCAGAACTCCCCACACAAAGTACCCAATCGCCTGGCGATGCACCCACAGAATCAACCGCAACAAGTTTAGAACTACCATCCAGCACCACTTGCAGATGTTTATGCTTCATCGTTTCGATGCGATTCGTTGATACTAATGGTTTTATAACCTGACAAATTTTCATTAATGTCTACCCCCTACTTCACCTGGCTGTGTCGAGCCACCGACCACTTCAATGCTATTATCAGCCGAGCAATCACGCACAACCAACATGGTCTGTATCAAACCCTGCTGCGTTTGTTGAGGGAAACGCGCCATCATCGCTTGTTGCAAACACTCAACTTTGGCAACCGCGCGCGCACGCGCACCAGGTACATTGCCGTGATAGTCATAACGAATCACGACTGGCGCGGGCAAGCCACGTTTTATATTCAAACCCGTAAAAATCATTATGCCAACATCAACATCTATAGCGTTTTGCTCAACGGTTTTTAGATAAGCAAAATAGGTCAAATTACGTAGTTGAACCTCTTCAAAACCAATTCCCATGCCGATAAATCGTTCCTGGTGGCCAATATCGCTGTAGCAACCGTTAAAGTAGTTACGCACATAATCAATTTGTGAAATATTATTGAACAGTAAACGCGCCATGAATTTCACCAGGCCTTTATTAAACTCACTGCTAATTGCAGGGTTCTTTTGTGCAATCAATTCACTAATAACACGTTCGCTATCACCTGGATTAGCATGACGTGTGGCATCATAAACTTCTTGTGCATCGATATAGTTTTCGCCATCCGGATTACCGTTCGTATCCGGACAGTGAATACGTATCACGTCATTGTCGGTATCAATACCAATCAACATCAAATCTATCGAAGCACCACAACAAAAACTATTTTGTACGCCCTGTTGGAACGCCAACAAACGCGACATCGCGCCTTCCGCTGCTTTAACCGCATCGCTGCCGTGGGCTGCACAGCCTTCTTGATCAGGCAAACTACTACTATAGTGGTACACCGCCGCCTTAAGATAACGGGTAGGCTCAGAAGCACTATTAGGTATCGATTCACTCAGGCGTTTGTGTTCCACTTCTACCCATTTTTGCAGGCTGTCTTCCACATCAAACATCGCGCCAGCATAAGACTTACGCCGTACACCTTTATATGGCAGACGCAACACGTAACTAATCGTGTGTGCCAAACGGCCATCGGCACAAGGCGAAAAATCCAATGTGTGAAACCCGCAGCTTTCAATAAACCCCTGAAAACCGGCATCACTCTTTTGTGCTAATGGTTTTTCACTATAAAATTCGTCTGCAAATAGCTGGAACGTTTCAAATACACACCAGGCGTATAACTTGCCCATGTCTAATGGCGCTATCCAGGTGTTTTCCAACAAATGGCTGGGCAGTTCCAGGCTTAATAGCAGTCGACCAAGCTCTTGAGCCTTGACGACAAAATTATTGTCGTGCTGATATTGGGCAATCTCTTTTAATACCGGTTCGATTTTATCAAAGGCCGCTTTACTACGGCTCTCATAGGCATGCAGAGCATCATTTTCAGCAGCATTCGTTAATGGATGAGAGTCTGAGCGCAGACGGGCAACATTCCCCGTTGCGAAACGTTGACGGCGTGCAACATCTGCAGCAGTACGAACACGGTTTGATCGCGCCTGCCCCAGTTGTCCTGCTCTTTTTTGTCTACCTGCCAACATATGCCTAAATCTATCAAGTTCCAATTCAGTTAAAACGTTTTGGACTCAGGGACACAGTCAACTGTGTCCCCAGAGCCATTTACTTATTTACAACAACACAAGGCTTAGCCGCGTGCACCACCCGAAAGAGTGATCGCTGATGAGCCTTCAGAACCACCACTACCACCGGTGACACTAGCTGATTCGCGCACCACCTGTGGCTCGCGCTTAGCCATGACATCCGGCATGGCACTCATCTGGCCACGACGACTTGGATTGCGGCGTGCGGCAGAACGACCTTCTGTGCCTGTCACATGATCGCCACGATCCCAGTCATTACCCGTGATATTTAAACCCGTCTCCATACCTTCACCAGTGACGCGTGAAGCTGTCTCAGCCTTTTCTACTTTAGGTTCGACCTTAACAACATTGTTAGAACGACCGCCGAAACGAGCCTGTTCTGTCCCTGTTATTTTGCCTTTTCCCATCGAAAAAGCACCTGTGATAGCACTTTCACCATCAAAAGATGAGCCCGTTACCGAGCCAACGCTGGTTGAAGAATCAGCAGAAGCAACAGTCGTCGAAACAACCGCATCAGGAGCAACCGTAGGCACGACACTAAAAGCACCATCTTTCATTGCCTGAGGAAAGTCAGACTCACCCTCAGATGCAGGCGCAGCTGCACAAACACGGCTCATTTCAGATGCAGCAACATAAGGTGTGCCGCTAACAACCTGACAAGCACCGGTAGCGGTTCCTGTTAGATTGTTACCGCTTAAACCGGGTTGCAGGCCACTAATATCTTTGCCTGCTCCCGGCGCGCGCTGTGGCATCACAGTACGCGCACGGTTTTTACGTTGCTCTTCTGGCGCGCAAAAAGATTCAAACGCTTCCTGACCAGCATAAGCCGTACCCGTTACTGCCTGACAAGTACCCTGGTGATTTCCTGTGACGCTATCAGAGCGACTGGCTTTAGGCCCTGAGACCGTAAGACCACGTTGCGTCTGAGATCTGCTCACCTTGGCTGCAGCTGCATCAGGAGTGACGGCACATTGAGCAAAATCTTCACGCCCAAGATACTCACTACCGGTTACGCCACGACAACTACCCGCTTCAGCACCCGTCATCACCGTTGAACCACCGACCTTGCCACCACTCGTCACGTGACTGCCACTTAAGGTCTTTGTCGTTTCAACTTTCAGTGGTGCTTTAGGCGAGTCACCTTGACAAAAGCTATCAAAGACTTCAGCAGACATATAGTGGGTACCGGTAACGCCAGTGTGACAAAGACCCACTTCATCACCTGTCAACTTCTCAGTATGCCCGACCTTAGTACCACTGATCACTTTCGCTTCAGCAGCACTGCGTGGACGACGAATACGAACGGGAGCCGCAGTAACATTACCGCGAGAGCCACCCTTACTGCGTGATTCACGAACGACGCGAGCCAGATCACGCCCTGAAATCGCAGGATTAGCCTGACGTGCCAGTGAAGCAGAAGCATTACCCTTACTATGCGCTTCCAGCCCAGCCTTACCACGACCAGAGGTCGCTGCACGACGCGCACGAGACATCATGCGCCCCGTATCGCTGGCACTGACCACGCGCCTTCTTTTGACAACATTGACCCGTTTAGAAACAGGTGCGCTCAGACTTGATGCGGGAGCGGCGGCTTTCGCCTCTGCTTCCTGGCAACATGGCCCACCACAATCGCAATCACCTTGGGCCGCTTTGGCTTGCGCTGCAGAACGACGTTTCATCGCCATCTCGTTATCACGCAGACGATCACTACTTCTATCTGCCTGCTTACCACGAGACGCCAAAGATTCACGACGCAGACGCGACGCACTCTTTTGGACCCGCTTTGCCTTAGGCATACTCGCTGGAGCAGCAGCTGGCGTCAGATTCGCAGCAGGAGCCGCTTTACGCTTAGGCTGACGGGTAGGCACAGAAGCAGCAGATGAACGAGATTTACCGTTCACCTGCATTTGCCGGCGCACCATAGAGGCAGCACGACCCGATTGCTGTTGACTTGCCATATTATTTCCCATCCGTTATTAAAACTAGCATCAGATCCGCCGCGGGAGTGATCCCGCAGCGAAATCACCCATTTACCAAGCGCGAGCAGAAGAACCTTGCGCTTTGAATACGACGAAGTTTACGCCCTGAGATTGGGTGTAGTTATCGTAGCCAGTCAAACGGATGTTGTGGTCTGGATATTCACGACGGCAAGATTCCAGCTCTGCAACTACATTATTCAGATCAGTTTCACCAAAAAATGGTAGCTTCCACATGGTCCAGTAGTGATCCATGGCATTTTCTGGAAGCTCGTGTTCGATACCTGGCGTCAAACCTTGTGCCAGCATGTAGTTAATTTGCGCGTAAACTTCTTCTTGAGTGAACGCGGGCAGGAAACTAAAAGTCTCCAAAGTATTTCTAGTATGATAATCACCTGTTACAGACATGATTTTTCCTCTTTCAATTTATTTGTTGAAAACAGTTATTTCGGTTCAAGCAGAGAGCTTATTGAACGTCCAGCTTGTCAACAGTGTCAAATTCAAACACGATCTCTTTCCAAGTTTCCATCGCGATAGCCAGCTCTGGACTATGCTTGGCGGCAGCAGTAAGAATATCCTTGCTTTCAAGTTCCAGATCACGACCTTCGTTACGCGCTTTAACAGATGCTTCAAGCGCAACACGATTGGCACATGCGCCCGCTGCGTTACCCCATGGGTGACCCTGTGTACCGCCACCAAACTGCAGGATAGAATCATCACCAAAGATGTTCAGCAGGGCAGGCATGTGCCAGACATGGATACCACCAGAAGCCACTGCGAATACACCCGGCATTGAACCCCAATCCTGATCGAAGAAAATACCGCGGCTACGATCTTCAGGAACGAAAGATTCACGTAATTGATCAACGAAACCGAGTGTTGACTGACGGTCACCTTCAAGCTTACCAACAACGGTACCGGTGTGCAGTTGATCACCACCCGACAGACGCAGACACTTGGCCAATACGCGGAAGTGGATACCATGATGAGGGTTACGATCGATTACCGCGTGCATTGCACGATGAATATGCAGCAGCATGCCGTTTTCGCGACACCAGTTAGCCAGACCTGTGTTAGCGGTGAAACCACCCGTTAAGAAATCATGCATAATGATCGGCATGCCGAGCTCTTTTGCGTATTCAGCACGCTTGTACATCTCTTCTGGCGTCGCCGCGGTCACGTTTAGATAGTGACCTTTACGCTCACCTGTCTCACGCTCTGCTTTATGAATAGCATCTGCAACGAAATCCCAGCGATCACGCCAGCGCATAAATGGCTGAGAGTTGATGTTTTCATCATCTTTAGTCAGATCAAGGCCACCACGCAGACATTCGTATACAGAACGACCGTAGTTTTTGGCAGACAGACCCAGTTTAGGCTTAATCGTTGCGCCAAGTAATGGACGACCGTACTTATTCAGACGATCACGCTCAAGCTGGATACCAGCAGGAGGACCACCACAAGTCTTGATGTATGCGATCGGAAAGCGAATATCTTCCAGACGTAGAGAACGCAGTGCTTTGAAGCCGAATACGTTACCCACCAAAGAGGTCAGTACGTTAACAACCGAACCCTCTTCGAACAGATCCAGAGGATAAGCGATAAAAGCATAGAAAGCGTCTTTGTCGCCAGGTACGTCTTCAATACGATACGTACGACCTTTATAGAACTCAAGATCGGTCAGTAATTCCGACCATACAGTAGACCAGGTACCCGTTGAAGACTCAGCAGCTACTGCAGCAGCAACTTCCTCACGTGGTACACCCGCCTGTCCAACTACCTTGAAGCACGCCAACAGGTCAGTGTCCAGAGGCGTATAATCAGGAGTCCAATAAAGATCGCGATATTCTTTTACGCCGGAATCAAACTTGGCCATTTTATTCTCCTACATTC
>QIJH01000223.1 GCA_003232725.1 Chromatiaceae bacterium
CACGTAACCACGGCCGGGATTGATGCCGTTTGCCTCACGCGAGAGGTAGCTGCCGGGCAGCAGGTTAATATGTTTCTGCTGGTATAACTGTCGCGCAAATTCCGCGTCGTTGTTATGCAGTGCAGGCGGTGTCTTTAACCACAGGTAAAAACTGGCGGCCGGGCACGTCACTTCTATCACGTCAGCTAGTATAGCGATGACGGCGGCAAATTTTTCACGGTAATAAACGCGGTTTTTCACCACATGTTGCTCATCGCGCCACGCTTTGATGCTGGCATGTTGCGCATAGGGTGCCATGGCGCTGCCATGATAGGTGCGGTAGAGCAGGAACTGTTTGATCAATTTTGCATCACCCGCCACAAAGCCGGAACGCATTCCGGGTAAATTAGAACGTTTGGAGAGGCTGTGAAATACCATGCAGCGTTTATAGTCTGTGTTGCCAATCTCGGCGGCGGTCTCAAGCAGTCCAAGCGGTGGGTTGGTTTCGTCGCAATAGATCTCTGAATAACACTCGTCAGAGGCGATCACAAAGTCGAATTGTTCAGCCAGTGCTATTAAGTGGATGAGCGTCTCTTTACCGATGACTGCGCCAGTCGGGTTGCTAGGTGAGCAGAGATAGAGCAGCTGACAGCGCTGCCACGCCTCATCCGGCACACGATCGAAGTCTGGCAGCCAGTCACTCTCTGCGGTGGTATTGATAAACCACGGCTCAGCCCCGGCGAGATAGGCGGCCCCTTCGTAGATTTGGTAGAACGGGTTGGGGCACATCACTAGTGGGGCTGGCTGAGTACGGTCGACCACTGTCTGTGCAAATGCGAACAGCGCCTCGCGGGTACCATTGACCGGTAACACGTGGCGTTCGACATCAATGCTGTTACTGGGCAGCGAAAAACGCTCAATCAGCCAGTCGGCAATCGCTTCGCGCAGCGCTAGTATCCCCTTGGTGATGGGATAGTTGGCTAAGCCATGCAGGTGGGTGAGCACTTCCTCGGTGACAAAGCCAGGAGGGCTATGTTTGGGTTCGCCAATCGCCAGGTTGATCGCGCGGTATCCTTTGTCTGGCGTGATGCCCGCTTTAAGTTGTGCAAGCTTTTCAAAGGGGTAGGGCTGTAGTCTGGATAAATCAGGGTTCATACGTGTTTAGTCGGATGTGATACGTCATGTTATGGTAGGCAAAATTCAAAATATTTTCCAAATAGCCGTCTAGTATAAGTCATTCCGCCATATGCCGTCCAAACAGAGCCACATTATCTTGCCCGTTTTAGCATTATTACTTGGTGCAACCCTGTGGGGGGTGTTTTGGTATCCGTTGCGTTTATTAGAACAGAGTGGGTTGGTGGGGTTGTGGGCAACACTGCTAATTTACGGCGCAGCGTTGATGGTGGGTCTGCCACTGGTCTTGAAGCGGCGCTATCCGTTGGTGCGCCCTGGGATGCTACTGGTGCTTGCAGTGGTGAGTGCGTGGTGCAATATCGCTTTTATTCTCGCGATTTTAGAGGGGAATGTGGTGCGGGTAACACTGCTTTTTTTTCTCTCACCGTTGTGGACAGTGATTCTCAGTAAACTACTGCTTGACGAGCCGTTGACCCGTTCTGCTCGTATCACGTTGCTATTGGCACTGGTCGGTGCGCTGGTTATGTTATGGGATAGCGAGATGGGAGTGCCGTGGCCGCAGGGAGAGGCGGACTGGCTGGCACTTTCCTCTGGTTTTGCCTTTGCGCTCGCTAATGTATTGATACGCAAGATGCATGATGTCGAGATCTGGGTGAAGACCGTATCAACCTGGTGTGGTGCGGTTACGCTCGCCACGGTATGGATTTTGATTGCCGGGATCCCGCTACCGGATGTTGAACGTGAAGTGGTGGTGGGTGCGTTGTCGCTGGGTGCCATTGGCATGGTGGTGATGACGTTAGTGGTGCTCTACGGCGTGAGCCATATGCCAGCACATCGTTCGGCGGTGATACTGTTGTTTGAATTGGTGGTCGGCGCAGTTTCAGCACAATTGCTGACGGATGAACATGTGATGCTTAACGAATGGCTGGGTGGACTGTTGATTGTGCTGGCCGGGTGGTATGCCGCACGGCATCAGATGAAAGGTACTGGCTAGCCAGACTATCGCCTAAGGCGTTTGATGTGTCAGGTGAGGGTATGGGGGGAATATTAGACCGGTTGATTTGATCAAGGTTAATACAGCAAGCTGCGCAGAAAACCGATGCTCTCTGCGCAACCTGATTATTCTGGGCTATTCTGAATCGTCTAACGATGAGACCATATTGGGCAGGTCATTAGATAGAATATCTAAATTTGGCTGCATGATGATTTCAATACGGCGATTGAGTTGTCGTCCTTCTTCATTATCATTACTGGCTCTTGGCTGAAATTCGCCAAAGCCGGCTGCAGAAATATTTTCAGCGGATACACCTAACCCTGACAAAAGATGAACAACCGACAGTGCGCGAGAGGTTGATAGCTCCCAATTACTTGGAAAACGAGCGCTTTTGATCGGGTTGTTATCGGTATGCCCTTCAATCTGAAAGCGTCGATCTGAAAACTGGCTTAATACGGCCGCGATTTGAGTCAGCGCTTCGTTCCCTTTACTGTTTAGATTGGCGCTGCCGCTGCTGAAGAGGACGTTGTTAGGCAAGTTAATGGCAATTCGCCCCTGCTCAATACTGACGGTTAGCTGCCCACCATCAATCATGGTTTTCAGGCGATTAACAAACTGTGCATAAATTTCATTGCGGCGTTTGGTTTCAGCCTCAATATTTTTCAATGTTGCCATTTGTGCGCGTGAGTCAGACAGTTCTTTTTGCAGTGAAATCCTTCTATTTTCAAGCTTGTCGATATCACTTTGACTCGTAGTGACGGTATTTTTAGCCGTTAGTAATTCTTGTTCAGTTGATTCAATCTGTTGCTGATTACGATTAATCTCATCCTGTGCGGAGTCCAGTGATAAGCGCATTGAGTCAATTTCAGCTAACGCCATGTCGTGCTTGCCACTAGAGACACAGCCGGATAGCAGAATTGGGATCAGTGTTGCAAAGATAATGAGTTGGTATTTCATGGTGGCTCCCTGCCATGATGGCATTTCTTCGTTTTAAATTGATGGAATGAAGGCTTTTCAGGAGCTTAACAGAGAAGGGTACGGACAAATGATGGACTGGTTCACACTTTTAATGTGCACTGGTGTTTTTTAAATGCATACGTTAATAATATATAATTGTAATCTTCGGTTTGTCACTGCTTTAACCAGGCAAGTGCTTTCATCTCTAGTAAGGAGAGTTTTATTAATGAAAGAAATGCGTAGGAGTAAACGTGTTATCCTTATAGAGCAGCCATAGCGGCAAGCTGGTGTTATCAGTAAAAGAGCAGGATTTTAATGTAAAATCAGTGCGAAATGTCTCACCATTCGGCATTGATGTCTGTATTGAGCGCGATGTAGTAAAAGATGAGGAAGTTCGTTTAAGTTATCAAACTGAGACTGGAAAGCGCCAGGTTTTTGGTGTCGTTGTCTGGAATGCGCCAGTGAAATCGGGCGATGCTGTATCAGCAACGCAGTTATTCTGTATTGGCCTCAGTCTCAACCCAGAGAACGTTGAAAGTAATATTGATTTTTATCACTTAATGGCGGGTTAGTGTCGTTGTTTTTTTGTCTGAGTTTAGATTAGGAACTGTGCGAGTGAATAGCGGGTAAAATGTTAGCCCGTTAACCGTTTACGCTGAATTTCGAGGCCATCCCAAAAAGTGGCCACACCATCCAGCATTTCATTACCATCGTGGATGAATTTGTCTTCGTCGATTTTACGTTCAAAATAGAGCTCTTCGAGCTCTTCTTGAGTATGTGCGGCATGTTGTGATTCGATCAACGCATGCCAGGTGAAAAATCCAAGTGGTAACTTGATTTCACTGCTGTCATTGAATTTTTCGAAGCCTGCAACGAGCTGGTCCCAAAACCCAGCCGCAGCCCAGTTTTCGACGGCGTAACTGGCGGCCTGTGAAATAAGATAATCTTCATTGCCGTAGATCCGGATGAGTTCATCGCAATAAAAGAGGGTGGATTCGGAGCCGTGGCGGCGTTTGCCGATATCGGTAAATTCAAGTCCGAGTTTTTGTGCCATGCGGTAGAGCCATTCAAAGTGCGCGGCTTTGAAACGAAATTGTCCGCCTTCAACAGATCCTTCGGTTGAGACGATGTCTGGGTTATCACCTGCATTGGCATTGTCAGCCATCGCCTTGCGAGCCTTTTTTGCGTTAAAGATAACGCCGATCTCATTGGCAAGAATCTCTTTGGAGGCGTGCATTCCTTCGAGGGTGTCGGCATTGATCGTCTTATGCAGCTGAGCAATCAAAAATAGATTTGAGAAAACTGAAAATTGCACCACGAATGCGCGTACCTGCGCCTTGTTTTGTTCGCCTTGTTCAAACCAGAGGCAATAGTGATTGCAGGTAATGACAGGGTGCTTTAACAGCTCTTCATTGATTCGCTGCTGAAACGAGAGAAAACTTTTTGCCTTGTGGAGGGTGTAGCGCGGTCTTTTTTCGATTAGTGCTGTGAGAGATGGCTCAGTTAGCCCTTCTATTTGATTGTCAGTTGCAAACTTTTCGAGCGTGTTATTGTTGGTCATGCTGAGCCCCTCTATTAGTGGTCAGGCTGTTGTTCGGGAGATGCCTGCTGGAAGGCGCTAAGTGTCATACAGTGTTCTTCTATTTTAAGCAGTGTAGGGTAGTGGTGAATATTGCAGTTAAAACGCCTTGCATTATAGAGTTGTGGTATTAAACAAAGGTCTGCGATGGTGAGCATATTGTCGAAGCAATAGCGGCTTTGGTGTTCGCCCGTGCGTGTCAGCTGCTGTTCGATTGTCATGAGTCCTTCTGATATCCAGTGTTGATACCATTGGTGACGTGCCTGCTCATCCTGCTTCATCTCGGTACGTAGGTAGTTAAGTACACGCAAATTATTGAGTGGATGAATATCGCAGCAGATCTGTTGTGCAAGAGATCTCACCTGTGCGCGTAAAGTGGACGAGTCGGGTAGAAGAGGGCTGTTTGGGTGGCGTTCATTGAGGTATTCAATAATAGCGAGTGATTGAGTTATCGTTGTGTCGCCATCGACCAGTGTGGGTATCAATCCTTGTTGATTAATGTTCCGGTAGGCTTGTGAGCCTTGTTCTCCGCCATCTCGTACTAGATGAATGAAGTGAGGGGTATAATCAAGTTGCTTTAAATTAAGCGCGATACGCACGCGATACGCTGCAGTACTACGAAAGTAGGTGTAGAGGATGCGCTCGCTCATGCCTTAACCACCTGCTCAATGCTGCCAAAGATTGAGTTGCCCTGGTGATCGAGCATATCGATTTTGACGATGTCACCATGTTTCATAAAGGGGGTTATTGCTTCACCATTCTCTATGATTTCCAGTACACGGCGCTCGGCAAGACAGGAGCAACCTCGTGTGAGGTCATTGTTTGAGACGGTGCCGGAGCCGATGATGGTGCCGCTGCCGAGTGGGCGTGTTTTGGCTGCATGTTGAATCAATTGTGCGAAGCTGAACTGCATATCTTCACCGGCATTAGGGTTGCCAAACTGTTCACCATTGAGGTGTGTCACCAATGGCAGGTGCAGTTTACTCGTGCGCCAGTGTTCACCCAGCTCATCGGGTGTGATGGCAACGGGTGAGAAGGCGGTCGGTGGTTTACCATGAATAAAACCAAAGCCCTTGGCGAGTTCTGCTGGAATCAGATGACGCAGTGAGACATCGTTCACCAGCATTAACAATTTAATATGATTGGCGGCATCGCTGGCACGGGTACCGAGTGGTACATCGTCTGTGACAATTGCGACTTCAGATTCAAAATCGATGCCCCACGCTTCGTCCACGGCATGGATGGCATGACGCGGGCCGATAAAAGTATCGCTGCCTCCCTGATACATTAATGGGTCTTCAAGAAAACTGGCTGGCATCTCAGCACCCCGTGCCTTGCGTACGCGTTTAACATGGCTCAGGTAGGCGCTGCCGTCGAGCCATTGATAGGCGCGCGGCAGTGGCGCTGAGAGGCTGTAGAAGTCGAGTGGGCACCCTTTGATGGTACCTTCAATAAGCTCGCAGTAGATCTGCTGTAGTTGCGGCAGGCACACTAGCCAGTGTTCGAGCGCCTGCTGTAGGGTCGCTGCAATTTGTGGCACGGCAATGTAACGAGTAAGTTCACGGTTGGTGACGATCAGGGTGCCGTCACGTCCGCCGGTATTGAGTGATGCCAGTTTCATCGTCTGTTACCTCTCTCTTTGCTATCCTATCCTTTCCAGGAATCGACATAGGCTGGCCATTCTACCTCCTCAGCCTGTGGTGCGACTGACAGTGCATCGCGCGTGTCGATCATCACGGCAACCTCATCGGTCGCTTTGCGTTCCATTTTGAGCCCCGCCGCGAGCGCTTTTGGATGCGGCCCATGCGGAAAGCCACTGGGGTGAAAACTCATCATACCGGGATGGATGTTGTCACGCGAAAAGAATTCACCCATGTGATAGAAGAGTACTTCATCGTAGTCATCTTGAGTGCACCGGGGTCACTCTCCATTGGGCGCGGGCAGAAGGTGCAGACCAGAAAACGTGAGCTGACAAAGGTGGCGTGTGCCGATGGTGGCAGGTGATAGCGATGGCTCATCAGCGGGCGGATGTCGCGCCAGTTAACCCGCAGCGGCATTAAGGTGCCGTGCCAGCCGATCGCATCGAGTGGGTTAAAGGGATAAGTGATCGCGGAAAACTGGTTACGTCGTTTAACGGCGACGCGCCACGTTGTTTCATCCTGCTGTGCGTGAAAGTGCCCGTTGATCTGAGGCGTATCGAGCACCGCCGGGTCAAAGATGGCGTGGTGACCAACGATACCCTTGTCGGGTAGAGTAAAGCTGTCATTGGTTGCCTCGATCATCAACATGCTGAGTTCGGCCCTGGTCTCGATGCGCCACATCGTGCCGCGTGGCAACATCACATAGTCGCCTTCACGAATCGAGAGATGACCGTAGTCACAAAAAAGCTCTGCTTCTCCTTGATGAATAAAGAGCAGCTCGTCGCCGTCGGCGTTACGTACCAGATGATCCATGCTTTGGTTGGTGCGCCAGAAGCGAATCATGGTGTGATCGTTGCCGAGTAAGTGCGTTGCATCCCAGGGTGCCGCTGAAAATTGATCAAGTTTTGTGCAGTCAAAGGCTCGTGGCTTCAACGCGCCCTCAAATTCACTCCAGCCAGTCGGTGCATGTTTGTGATACATCTGCGTGGCGGGGCCAAAGAAGCCCTCTTTGCCGAGTTCACGTTCGAAGCTGTTGGCTGGCAGATCAGTATGTGCTTGGCGTGAAGTTTCACCTTCGCTACGCGGTAATGTGATCCAGGTCGGCATTTAAATCACCCCTCGTTTGATCTGATCTCGCTCAATCGATTCAAACAGAGCGCGAAAGTTGCCTTCGCCAAAACCATCGTTGCCTTTACGCTGGATGATCTCAAAAAAGATTGGGCCGATCACGGTCTGGGTGAAGATCTGTAGCAATATCCCTTTTTCATTTTCAAGGTCGCCATCAATCAGGATACGGCGTTTTTTTAGTGCTTCAAGCGGTTCTCCGTGGCCAGGCAGCCGTTCATCAATCATTTCATAATAGGTATCGGGTACATCAAGCAGTTCGATGCCATTGGCCTTGAGCAGATCGACGCTTTGGTAGATGTTGTCGCTGGTGAGTGCAATGTGCTGAATACCTTCGCCGTGATAAGCGTTGAGATACTCCTGAATCTGTGACTTGTCATCGGATGGCTCATTGATCGGAATGCGAATTTTGCCGCATGGACTGGTCATGGCACGTGATTTGAGGCCGGTCTTTTGACCGCTGATATCGAAATAACGGATTTCGCGGAAACCGAACAGTTTTTCATAAAAATGAGCCCATTCATTCATGCGCCCGTTGTGAACGTTATGTGTTAAGTGGTCGACCTCCAGTAGCCCGGCACCACTGGGATTAGGATCGGCTTCTTCAATTGGCACAAAATCGACATCGTAGATCGACCTGCCTTGATAACGGTCGATCAGATAGAGCACGCTGCGACCGACACCACGGATCGCCGGAATATTAAGCTCCATTGGGCCTACTTTACCTGCAAACGGTTCTGCACCGAGTTCAATCGCGCGATTGTAGGCAAAGGCGGCATCTTCAACGCGGATCGCAAAGGCGCAACAGGATGGCCCATGTGCCGTTGCAAAGCTTTGTGCAAAGCTGTCCGGTTCGTGATTGATAATGAAGTTAATGCTGCCCTGGCGATAGAGCACCACATCTTTGGCGCGGTGTCGTGCCACCGGGGTGAAACCCAGCTGGATGAATAGCGCTTCAAGTGCGCGGGTGTCAGGGGCGGTATATTCGATGAACTCAAAGCCATCGGTTGCCATTGGATTATCTGCATTTTGCATCATGCCACCTCGCTAACGTTAAGTTTATGCGCTTTGTATGGGCGATACCAAATATATCGACCAGTTGGTGTGCTTCTGCCAGTTAATGCACTAACAGCACCAGTGGATGAGCCTGTTTAGCCATTAGTTGTTTAAAATTAGAGAGCTTTGCACGATAGTTTTTTGCCCTCTGGCGGCGTTAAAAGCGCTCTGAATCGGTCATTTATCGTTATAAAGATCCTCGTTTGTGCGCTTTTGCCTCGCCTAAGGCGACTACACGTTGGTGTCAGAGAATAAAATCACTGCTCGTGCAACGGTCTCAATCAGCAGTTTATTTTAGTGTTGTTGCATGTGGGCATCTCAATTAATTCATGAACGCGCAGCTTAAATTCCAAATCCGCTACATCAGCGTTGCCAATTTTGGTAATAGTCCCGCTACGGTGTGCCCCCCTTGGGTATTACCTGCTATTGACGCCTTGATGTAACGAATTTTGCATTCAACCTGCTACGCCCAAAATTAATAGAGGTGCCCATGTGTGAAAGTGCCGCGTTAAATATTTGACGTGATAAATAATAAGGGAAAGAGGGGGGGGTAATGAAAGCGGGCACCTTGATGATGCCCGCTGGAGCACGATCTTGCGGGTTTATTCGCTGGTGGAGTCTTCAGTTGCTGCGGGTTTATTTTTAGCGAGTACAAACTCACTGATAGCGGTTAACTCTGCACCCTGAATATTAGGGAATGCAGGCATCACCATTTCGCCTTTGCTGATAATCGTTGCGATGGTTTCAAGATTGGCCCTATCTGGCGAGATGTCATAGATATAGCCACCTTCAGGTGTATGACAATCAATGCAGGCGTTACTGAAGATCTCTTCACCGGAATTACCTGCAACCGGGGTGAAGTCGTTGGAGACAGAGCAGCCTGTTATGACTGCAATGATGGTAGCTGTGCTCAGCATGGTTAAGTGTTTCATCTAATCCTCACTTTATATGATTGGGGGGTGCTGCGAAATTGAAAGGAATGCTAACAAAATAGTGGCGGGGTTGGAACTATTGAGTGGGTTCTTTTTTGATCAAGCCTGTTGTGATGGCTGGTTCTGCCTACTTTTCCATCTATCTTACCTGCTTTAGATGAAGTCGCTATGGTTTCAGGGCACCTCATATTAATTCATGAACGGGCAGCTTAAATTCCAAATCCGCACCATCAGCGTTGTCAATTTTGGTAATAGTCCCGCTACGGTGTGCCCCCTTGATGTAACGAATTTTGAATTCAATCTGCTACGCCCAGAATTAATAGAGGTGCCCTTCAGTTGATTTTGACTATAGATTTTCGTCAGACTCACGCTATCAAATTAGAGCAAAATATCATTAATACCCGAATAAAATTAAAGGCACTTATTTTATATGGTTAATAGTGTTGGCGATAGCCCAGCATTGCAAAATTTGATGCGCTTGGTGAGCGCTTTTTTGTGTTGCTTTCTTCTCAGCACTTTACTGTTAGTGCGCTAGCCTGATGTTCATTATGGCTATTATTGGTGTAAGCCTTACTGCCATCGTGTATCTATTGGTACGCTTGTATCATCTTTCGAAAAATATGCAGGTGCTAGATCAGCTGCAAAAAGTATCGCAGGAAAAACTGAACCTTATCACAAACTATCGACGTATTTCTAAAACGGCACCATGGCTCTGGCATATTGAGCAAGACAGAGTCGAGTGGAGTGACGAGATGTTTGAGATGTTGGGTTATGAGCCTGGCTCGTTTGAGATGGACCGTGAATTTTACATGAGCTGTGTCTACCCTGATGATCGTCCAAGGGTTGAAAAAGCACTTGCGAGAGTGCTTGAGCGACATTCGGTTGGCGCGATGGAGCATCGAATCTTTTCCCGAAATGGCGACACACTGTGGATTGAGCAGCGAGCAGAGGTGTTTCGCGATGCGGCAGGCCAGCCAGAATTTGTGGTGGGTGTTTGCCAGGAGGTGACCGCAAGAAAAATATCAGAACTAGACTTTATGGAGCAAAAACGCACCCTGCATTTGATTCTTGATAATGCGCCAATGGGAATTTGGTTGCAGGATAATTGTGGTCGATTGCTGTTTGTTAATAAAGCCATCTGCGATGCGCTTGGTATGTCGGAAGCAGAGTTTCTTTCGGTTGATCACTATGCTGAAATTTACCCAGGCGAAGAGAGCTCTGTCATGGGATGCCTTGCATCAGATGAAATCGCACTAGGACAAGAAGAGCCACACCACTCGTACCAGACGCTGAGATTCTCTGATGATCGCTTACATGATCTTGAGATTATAAAAATAAGATTGAAAAATAGTGATGGTGTTGTGAATGGTTTGATTGGCTTGAGCACCGATATCACGCAGCGTAAAATAGCGGAAGAAAATTTAAAATTCCTGGCGCATCACGATGGTCTAACGGGGCTTTATAATCGCAATTATTTTGTTGATCAATTGCGTAAGACATTTGCGCTCGCTCAACGTCAAAAAAATTACGGTGCGCTGTTCTTTTTTGACTGTGATCACTTCAAGGCGATTAATGATTCGCTTGGACATCAAATAGGCGATGAAATTTTGCAAGAGATGGCTGCTCGTCTTAGTCGCAGTATTCGTCAGGAAGATGAAGTGGCCCGTTTGGGTGGTGATGAGTTTGTTGTGATGGCGGTTAATATTAGTGAGGAGCAGTCGCTTGCGGCTGAACGGGCGCAGAGTATTGCTGAAAAATTGAAAGATGTGTTGTTAGAACCCTACGAGATTGCTGGTCAGTTACATTATTTAACGCCGAGTGTCGGCGTGAGCCTGTTTCCTCAGGAAGAGCAGAGCGCGGATGATGTGCTGAAACACGCCGATACCGCGATGTATCACGCTAAGGACGCAGGACGTAATACGATTCGTTTCTTTATGCCGAGTATGCAGCAAGAGGTAGAGCAACGGCTACGTACCCAAACTGAGCTGCGGCACGCGATTAAAAATGATGAACTAGAGTTACATTACCAGCCTCAGATCAATGCAACAACAGGGGTAACTGGAGTTGAGGCGCTGATACGTTGGAACCATCCATCACGAGGAATGGTCTTCCCTAGCGACTTTATCGAGATCGCAGAAGAGAGTGCATTGATAATTCCGATGGGTGAGTGGGTGTTACAGAATGGCTTAATGCAGTTTAAGAAATGGCAGTCTGAAGGGCTGGAGCTAGGTACGCTGGCGATTAACGTGAGTCCTAAACAGTTTCATCAAGAGCGTTTTGTGGAGTATGTCAAAGGGTTGTTAAACGAGATGGATATGAGTGGTGATGTGCTTGAACTGGAGTTGACTGAAAATATCCTACTTGATCAAACGGCTGAAACAGTGAGCAAGATTGAAGCGTTGAAAGAGGTTGGCGTGCTTTTTTCAATTGATGATTTTGGTACCGGTTATTCTTCAATGGCCTATTTGAAAAAGTTACCACTTGACCGGCTTAAGATCGATAAATCTTTTGTAAGCGATATTACAACGAATATTAACGATGCCCATATTGTGATAACGATTATTGGCATGTCGCATAATCTTGGTCTGGAATTGATTGCCGAAGGGGTCGAAAACAAGGAAGAGATGGAATTTCTGCTTGAAAATGGTTGTGATGATTTTCAGGGATATTATTTTGCAAGGCCGATGCCAGCGAAAAAAATCGTTGAATTTTGTCAGGCATATCGCCCGCTACTAGCGCAAATATAATACCTCTGATTTAAAGCCAACGTTCACCAGGATAGTATCCATGCCTAAGCCGTGCAATGCTTTCACGCATGATTTCCCGTCCCCACTTAAACTCTTTATAGAGACAGGCAAAGCGCCATATATCGCGTAATACCTTGAGACGATCCTTTAGTGGAAGCGCCATTAGGGCGGCCGGAAAGTCTGCTTCATGCGGTCTGGCAAAGGCGATCTTAAGTGGATTCCACTGATCAGTGGTGCGTCGTACTTCAGTTGAAATCATTGCGCGATAAAGTGGTTGTAGTTCCCGGTTATGAATCGCTGATTCGATGATCGCTTCACCCGCAATGGCACCGGAATGTAGTGCACAGCTCATCCCTTCGCCAATCATGTTGAGGAAACCGGCTGCCTGTCCGGTGATCAATACGTTGCCCTTGCCAAAGACATAGCGGTTGATGAGCGATGGGCCAAAATTTTCAGCGCACCCTTCGTGATCTTTATCAGCAGGTTTAAGGCGGACACCGTGTTTGTCTTGCAGGTAGTTGGCGATATCACCACGTTTAAAGCCAACGCCGACAATCTGCCTGCCATCGCGCGCGTGGCTCCAGGTGTAATGTCCTAGCGCCGGGTGGAACCAAAAATGGAAATACTCATCATCTAGTGGGCAGTCGATAATTTCATGAAATTTCTGCCCCACAAAGAACCACGGAATTTGCTGTGGGTAGTCGGGGTAGAGCGCGCGTAGAACGGGTGAGCTTGGGCCATCAGCGCCAATCACATAACGGCATTTGTACTGAACCTCCGCCCCCCCTTTTTTACGTGTTGTGACGAGCTGGTCGTCACCTTGTGGTTGCATGCGGATAAAAGAGGCCTGATCCTGCACCTCCGCACCGCATGACTTGATTGCCCAGTGATCGGCATATTTACGATGCAAATGAGGGGTGGTACCGCCAAAAAAATCCATCGACATCGAGACCATCGATGGAAAGTGAAAGGTGACACCACGGCAGGCGGTCGGCGCGTGTAGTGCTTGTTGAGGCATTGGGCCAAAATTTTCTAATATAAAACGGTGGCCACGTGGCGAGAGTATGCCGCTACATATTTTGTGGCGTGGCAGCTCTTGCTTTTCGATGATGAGTGTCTCAAGCCCTGCATCGTGAAGCCGTTTGGCCGCGGCAGCAGCGGCAAGACTAGCGCCAACAATGATGATATCAACAGTACGTATTGTGTTGGACATCGTTTTAAGCTTCCATTAAATCGGCAATATGAAGAATAGGCAGGTCACTGACTTGTGACATCACCACTTCATCTTCAGCGCATTCAACAATAAT
>QIJH01000100.1 GCA_003232725.1 Chromatiaceae bacterium
ACAAGTTTTCTAACGAAAAGCAGGGGGATATTAGCCATTTTTACTCGTGATTGTATCGTGCAAAGATCTCATTTTCACACACCACGCTCCCGAGCTATCCAGATAGTGCTCTTGCGCCCGGCCAGTATCAGGGCCACCAATAATCTGATGAGAAATATAACCAATTGTTTTATAAAACAAATAACTATAATATATTTTTTAATCAGCCGATAATCATAGTGAATTAGATCACGCCAGGATAAACAGAGAAGCGCTCCCAAGCGGGCTTCAAAAATTCACGGCTAAGCCGATGATTTAATAAACACATCATTGAGACAAATCATGAACAACCAATCTTTCCAGGTAATTATCAATGGCCAACTCGCTGAAGGGGCAGAGCTCAATCAGACCAAGCAAAATATGGCCAGGCTATTCAAAACTAATGTTTTCTGGCAAAAAAATCAGTATCAAAAAAAACCTGGATCAGATCACTGCTAAAAAATATCAACAAGCCATTATCAAAGCAGGCTTAAAGGCTGGTGTCGCACCGATGCCAAATACCGCACCAGCAGGACAGAAGACAACCTCTATTCCAGCGATCACTGGCATTGCCGCAGCCACCATTGCGGCGGCGGGCAGCACCATGGATAATCGACCACCCCCATCAACTGCTCATATCGATACCAGCGCCTACACCATGAGCGAGGCCGGTATCACACTAGATGAAACATCCCTAGCTGATGAGCCTGCAATAGATATCAGTGCTCTTAGCATGGATAAAGTAGGGATCATCATTGATGAAACACCACCCGCACAAGCCGCAGAAATTGATGTCAGCACAATTTCAATGCAAGAAACTGGCGTTGATTTGATGGAATATGAAACACCAGTAGAAGCCGACTATGATCTGAGTGAATTCAGCATGGCTGAAGCAGGAGAAATCTTAGTCGAACATACAGCTACAGCACCAGTTACAATTGATACAAGCAACCTTGAACTAAAATAAAACCCACTCAAATCATTTTTCCATATTGTTAAGAAGCAACATAAAGCGTCTGACAATCAACAGATCATCGCTTAGTATCGGTTTTCTTTAATTTATCAAAAGAACGCATACCTGCTATACCTAACATCCCGATGATAATAGGATATAACGCAATGCGCTCTATTTGATGACCTGAATCAATTGAATTTAAAGACTTCGCGTGCTTATCAGATCAAAACCAACTTCCAGGCATTTTATCGTTTGCCCATCCGCGCAGCGGCAGAGGCGTCTCTTAAACGACGCCCAACAAATATCCTTTAAGGAAAACTCAACGTGCAATGAAATATTTCCCACAAAAAAGCTAGTACAAGCTACCTCGTACCAGCTAATTTCAACAAGTTGGTTTATCTTTAAATTTAACCAATAAACCAACAGACTCTATTTTTTATTAAGCTTAATTGATCGCAACACCAACAGCCCATAACCCTAGAATTATCACGGTAACCGCAATCACAATAAGACCATCGGTTTTGCTAGTGTTAGCTGTATTAACTGTAGTTGACATAAGAACACCCTCCTTAATTATGCACTATGAAACAAACAACAAATTAAAAGAATCAAACTTAACCTACCTAAACACTCGGGAATTCCCCTGTTAATGAAAAGGCTATTTGACCTTACATAAACAACGGAATATGGGCAAGCGTTAAATTTCACCACTTCCTCATGCTCACCTGAACCTGAATACTAAAACAGTCATTTGCCGATAGGAATCAACAACCTCAGAAATCAACCTTGAAAAACAAGGTTATTGTAAAATAATTCCAAAGCAGTCAAACCCGCGTGACCAGCATAGCGTTCTCACCACACTAATCCGCCACACACGCGATTCAGCCTGTCGCAATAACGTTATGCCCTCGCTTGATATCAGACAAGCTTGGCAATATCTTCTGCTGCACGTTTCACATCTAAAAAAATCAGTCCAAGACGACAGTCAGCTTTAGTCAATACCGACAAAACTGCCTCGGCGCCAGCATGAGTCATCAAAACATAACCCTTATCCCCTTTAATAAGCACCTGTTCCAAAGAGCCGCGCGCTAGCTCCTGCGCGGTTCTGTCACCCAGCGATAACATCGCAGCAGCCATCGCCCCTACCCGATCCTCATCCAGGTTAGCAGGTAACATCGCGGCCATCATCAGACCATCAGTGGAAATAACAGCAGATGCTTCAATATCAGCCGAAGCACCCCCTAGCTCACTTAACACTTCATTCAACATATCAGAACGCATAAAGTACTCCTAAATAATCTAATTTCAATGGGGTGTCAGGTTCAAAGATCAACGGACAATGCGAGTGTATTCGAATATATCGAACTCACCCCCACGCAAGACAGACTCAACATGCACGCCTCTAAAACGCTGTGCGGTGAGCGCCTCCAGCACCCCCTGGGCAGCGCCCAGCGTAAAAGTGCAGCGACGTTCAGAGCCTTGCTCTTCACCGGCCGAGCAGACAGTTTCCTGTGTATAAACACGAAACCCCTCCTCTGTCTCTTCTATCTTTTTTAAAAGCATCAAACGCGTTCCATCTTTACCTAGCAGATCAGCCACTTTCTGCGTCACATCATCCAGCCCTTGCTCAATACTTAAATTTAATTCCTTCGCGATAGTGCGGCCTCGCGCACGACCCGCTGCAATCAATGCAATCGCGGTTGCTTTGTCGCCCAAAGCATCCTCCATTCCGGTAATGATCGATTTCAGGCAGACAACGCTACTATAGTCGCCTAACTCATCTCTTAGTTTCCCATTCAATGTCCTATCTCCTGTTTTAATAGCCTAGTATTCCAGTCCGTGGTTATCAGGCACGACTAAGATCGGCAACATCACTAATGACTTTAATAAAAGTAATTATATTAATTTGTTTATAATAAAATAAATGGTAGTTATCCTTAGTACTAAAGATCATTATTGCCTACAATAAATACCAGAAATGGATGACATGAAATTCATGCTTTACAAACTTTCATGCCTGGTATTCAGCGCCACTCAGAAAATGAGTGACGAAACCCCGAATTAAACTGGTAGCTTGAGAGCTTTGCATTACTAGGTGGCTGCCGGATCGAACTCAGGAGGTTATAGCGAGGGAAAACCATGCTGAAATACTCGCCAAACGGAAACGTTTTATGAACACGCAAAACTCAAGCCGTTGCTCAGGTCAAACCAGCGACTGGAATCGAATAACCAACGTTCATCTAAACCCAGCGGAAGTTAAATCAGAAAGCAAAGAAAATAAGGTGGCATCAATTTAAACTTTAGGCTACAACGCGCTTGAAAAACACCGCCCCTAATAAGGTATTAACGCATTTCCTGATAAACTGTTAATGAGACCATTGATAACGCAGCTGGAACGAAAACGAGTTCTCGTGCAAAGGTCTCTTAATGCAATAACAGGTGTGTCAAATAGATAATCATGACACCACCACAGATCAATAACACCTGCTGTAATGAGGCACTGACTTCTGTGCGTTTATGCAGGCCGGGGATCAAATCTGATACCGCAATATAGATGCAACTCGATACCGCAATCGCCAGCATATAAGGCATTAACCACTCAACGCCATGAAGACCAAAGTAACCAATCACGCCACCCAGTGGCGCGCTCAAACTAGAAAAAATATTCAATACTAACGCGCGAGCACGACTCAGACCGCTATTCAGCAGCACCGCAAAGTTACTTAACTCCTGCGGAATCTGATGCGCCATGACCGCCAAACTGGTAACAATACCGAGGTGGATGTCCACCAGAAAAGCCGCCGCAATCAACACCCCGTGAATCAGGTTATGCACCGCATCACCGACCACAATCAACGGCCCGGCAACACCGCCTTGATGTCCATCGTCCTCATGCGCATGATGATGCGCCTCGCAATCAATGTGATGGCAATGGCGCCATATCACCATTTTCTCCATAATAAAGAAGCCGAGCAGCCCCAACAACACCACAAACGTCACGCGGTGCGTATCGCCATCCGGCACAGTCTCCAGCGCATGTGGTAATAATGCAAGGAAGGCTGCGCCTAATAAGGCACCCGTAGCAAAACTAACCAGATGCGGTAACAGGCGAGTACGCACCGCCGTCGGCAACAACAGGAACAAACCCGCTGCGACCACACTCAGCACACCGACTAGCAGGCAAAACAGAACAATCCACGCCAACGGGCTCATCGCCTGACCCTACTGATCAATAACATCAAAAATATTCCAGCCACCCACCACACTAACCGCCGCGCTTTCTCAAATAGTCTGCCGCTTCAAGTTGGTTTTGCTCCATTGCCCAATCAACCGCACGCTCACCATCAACGGTTTTGGCATCCATGTCCGCACCATTTTCCAACAGCAGATCAATCATATCGAGCTTGCCCTGGCGCGCTGCACGCATCAACGAGGTCTGTCCATCTTTGGCCTGTATATTGACATCAGCACCATGTGCAATCAGTAGTTCAGCAATCTTCATATGCCCCATGAATGATGCCACCATCAACGGCCCGATGGTTTCACGGTTGAAATCGTTTACATCAGCACCATTAGCAATCAAGATTTCAATCACTTCTGGCTCATCCGTCAGCGGCGGTAACATCAGCGCGGTATTGCCATTGACGTCTCCCGCATTCACATCGGCACCCATATCGATCATATGTTTGACGATGCCCGGATACGGGCCTGAAACAGCCAGCATCAGCGGCGTTGTGCCCAACACACCCGGCGCATTGATATCGACTTCACGCTTCAACAGTAACGCAGTAATTTCAAGATGGCCGTGACGAATCGCCAGTGCCAGCGCCGAATCACCGGCACGATTAAAGACGTTCACATCGACCCCCTGATGCAGCAGATCCTCAACCGCACGGACACTGCCTGAATCAACCGCATCAATCAATGGCGGATTACTACACCCGGTTAACACACCCAGGGAAGCCAACAAAACAATAACCTTCAGGAAGTTCGTATTCATACGCGAGAAATAACCATTATATGCCAGTGAAAGAGCGGCAATTCTACATGAGTTTGGGCAAAAAAGGACGATCGGGCACAGACCAGGCCTTATCAATGCGAATAAGTGTTAATCCATCATCCAGATCAACGTCGCCATGCGCCCGGTCACGCCATCACGACGGTAAGAATAGAAGTTCTCAGGACTGCTGACGGTACACCACTCAGCGCCATAAATAGCACTAATCCCTTGTTTCCTCAGGATCAGCGCAGCTAATTGATAGAGATCAGCATGCCAGTGGCCATCGCGAACCGGGATAAAGGCATCAGCGGCGGCTGCATCACGCGCAACAAAGGTCGCGCGCACCTCCGTGCCGACTTCAAATTGCTGCGGGCCAATGGCGGGGCCGAGCCATGCCATCAACCCTTGAGGCTCACCCATCGCCGCAATAGCTGATTCGATCACCCCGCTAGCCAGTCCACGCCAGCCGGCATGAACTGACGCCACTGTTGAGCCCTGTTGATCACACAACAAAACAGGCAGACAATCAGCCGTGAGCACAGCACTGACAATGCCCGTTTGAGTGGTGAAACTGGCATCCGCTTCGGTACCAATGGTGCTCCTGGCCACATCGACACAAGCAACGCCGTGCGTCTGAGTTAACCAGACTGGCGCTGCGGGAAGTGCTAGTGCCCTGTGTAGCCGCTCACGATTAGCAGCCACTGCAACAGGGCTATCAGCAACATGATCAGCAAGGTTTAGCGCCGCATAATCAGCGCCACTGGTACCGCCACTGCGCAGCGAAGAGGCAGCCCGAACATTGGCTGGCGCGGGCCAGTCAGGGACTATCCAACGCAGCGCTTCAATTGAATCGAGCCGAACTGAATCAATACGGTCAGGCATGTTTACTCGGCCAGCTTCAGGTCGTCACCAAGCACATGCAGCAGCCTTGCCATATCGGTGGGTAGCGGCGTATCCCATGAGACCGTTTCGCCGCTTTCAGGATGCACCAAACCTAATTTGGCCGCATGTAGCGCCTGACGCTTAAAGGTACGCAACATACCATTCAGCACCTCACCACATCCTTTAGGAATACGCAGCCGCCCACCGTAGACCGGGTCACCGACAATTGGATAACGGATATGTGCCATATGGACACGAATCTGATGGGTACGACCAGTCTCCAGCTTCACCAATACATGAGTATGGGCGCGGTAACGTTTTATCACCCGGTAGTGAGTGCGCGCCTCTTTACCTCGGCCAACCACCGCCATGCGCGTTCGTGCCGTGGGGTGACGCCCGATAGCGGCATCAATCGTACCACCCGCCGTCATCACGCCATTCACCACAGATTGATATTCACGCTCAAATTCACGCCGCTGAATCTGCTCTGTGAGCACTTTCTGCGATTTAAGGGTCCGCGCCACTACCAGCAGACCACTGGTCTCTTTATCGAGGCGATGCACGATCCCGGCACGCGGCACACTGGCCAGTTCCGGGGCATGGTGCAGCAGCGCATTCAACATCGTGCCATCCCGGTTGCCTGCGGCGGGATGCACCACCAGACCAACTGGCTTGTTGATCACCAGAATCGATTCATCTTCATAGACGATATCGAGTGGAATCGCCTCAGGCCTGGAGTCGATCTCTTCTTCCAGCTCAACTGTGATCTCAATCTGCTCACCGCCGCGCAGTTTATCTTTCGAACGCAGCTGTTTGCCATCGACCCGCACTACCCCATCACTCACCCACTGCTGCAGGCGTGCGCGCGAATAGTCTGAAAAAATTTGAGCCAGAATCTTATCAAGACGCTGCCCCGCCAGCTCATCATCCACTGTCGCACTTAAATGTTCTATTTC
>QIJH01000021.1 GCA_003232725.1 Chromatiaceae bacterium
GGGGTATTGTTCAGAAGAACGATCAAGCAAGATTCTAAAGATGAGCTGTTGATTTTTGTGACACCCAAAATCCTTAAAGAGTCACTGGGGACGCGCTAATGAGCTAAGTTTTGCTAGGTGTACATTAGAAAAGCCGGGGGGGACTCCCGGTTTTTTTTTGCCTGGAGAATTATAACCACTTGATTTATTGCTTAAAAAATGGCATATCTTCACGTATATGGACGAGTTGAATAATATATTTTTAGTGGGGCCGATGGGGTCGGGCAAAACGACGATCGGACGGCAGCTAGCAAAAGTGCTTGAACGAGCGTTTGTGGATAGTGATCATGAGATTGCCCATCGAACTGGCGCAGATATTCCGTGGATTTTTGATATTGAAGGTGAGGCGGGTTTTCGTGAGCGTGAGTGTTCAGTGATTGATGATTTAACCCAGCGGCAGGGGATAGTGCTTGCCACGGGCGGCGGTGCTGTGCTTGATGCCGGTAATCGTCAGTGCCTTGCTTCTCGCGGCACAACCGTTTATCTATCTGCTTCTATTGATCAGCTTCATATGCGCACGGCAAAAAATCGCAATCGCCCGTTGCTGCAGACGGATGATCCTCGTGCAAAACTTGAAGCGTTGATGTTGATTCGTGAGCCACTATACCGGGAGGTTGCCGATATCGTGATTGATACTGATGAGCGCAGTGTGCGTGCGACAGTGCAGTATGTGATTGATGAGATCTCTCTTCAGTCGAGTCGTTAATTTATGCATAGCGTATTTAAGACGCAAATTAATTTAGGTAGAGCGGTTTCATGAAAACGTTTGATGTTGATTTGGGTGAGCGTCGTTATCCCATCTTTATGGGTGGTGAGTTACTTGCTCGCCCTGAACTGCTTGCACCATATATTGTTGGTCAGCAGGTGGTCGTGGTGAGCAATGAGACGGTTGCGCCACTTTATTTAGCGCAATTAATGGCCTCCCTCACCGCGTTTGATTGTGAAAGCATCATTTTGCCTGATGGTGAGCAATTCAAGACACTGGAGTATTTGAACAGGATTTTTGATGGCTTGTTAACGGCGCGATGCGGCCGTGATGTCACGCTGATTGCATTGGGCGGCGGCGTGGTGGGTGATATGACGGGCTTTGCAGCAGCGTCATACCAACGTGGTGTTAATTTTATTCAGGTGCCGACCACGGTGCTGGCGCAGGTCGATTCATCTGTTGGTGGAAAAACAGGGGTCAATCATCCGTTAGGTAAAAATATGATTGGAGCCTTTCATCAACCGCAGGCCGTGTTGATCGATACCTCGGTATTGGCCACGCTGGATGATCGTCAGTTGAGTGCGGGCATCGCAGAGGTGATTAAGTATGGCCTGATTAGTGATGAGCTCTTTTTCTGTTGGCTGGAAGAGAACATGCCTCGCCTGTTAGCGCGCGATGATGACGCGCTGGTTTATGCGATTGAACGATCATGCCGCAACAAGGCTGAAATTGTCGCGCAGGATGAAAAAGAGCGTGGCGTACGTGCATTGCTAAATTTAGGGCATACTTTTGGCCATGCGATTGAGGCGGGTATGGGTTATGGCAAATGGCTTCATGGTGAAGCGGTTGCGGTGGGTACCTGCATTGCGGCGGATCTTTCGCAACGACAAGGCTGGATTGATGACACGGTAGTGGCACGTGTCATTGCGCTAACAAAGGCGGCAAACCTGCCTACGCAAGCACCGGCTGAACTTTCAGTGGCGAAGTTTAATGAGTTGATGGCAGTTGATAAAAAAGTGAAGGCGGGTAAGCTGCGCCTGATTTTATTAAAAGGCATTGGCGAGGCCGTTGTCTCGGCTGATTTTGATGGTGACTTAATGAATGCCAGCATTAACGCGTACCGGGAGTGATAACCACATGAACCTCTCTTTGGCACCTTATGCGGCAACGGTTACCAACTCACATGGTCGCCGGCATCAGGAGGCCGCGCCAAATTATCGTACTGAATATCAGCGAGACCGAGATCGAATCGTCCACTCCGCTGCCTTTCGTCGTCTGGAGTACAAGACACAGGTTTTTGTCAATCATGAAGGGGATATGTTCCGTACGCGTCTGACGCATTCAGTAGAAGTGGCGCAGATTGCGCGCTCAATTTGCCGCATCTTAAATTTGAATGAAGACCTGGTTGAGGCGATTGCCCTCGCGCATGACTTGGGTCATACCCCTTTTGGCCATGCAGGGCAAGATTCACTAAACCGTTGCATGAGTGAATTTGGTGGTTTTGAGCATAACCTCCAGTCGTTGCGTGTGGTTGATGAGCTGGAAGAGCGTTATGCGGAGTTCAGTGGCCTTAATTTGACCTATGAATCGCGCGAAGGCATTTTGAAGCACTGTTCGCCTTATCGTGCAAAAGAGCTGGGTAAATTGGGTGAGCGCTTTATTAACAAGCAGCAACCGAGCCTTGAGGCGCAGCTTGCCAATGTGGCGGATGAGATTGCCTATAACAATCATGATATGGATGATGGCATGCGTTCTGGTTTAATTACACTTGAACAGCTATGTGAGATGTCGCTGTTTGCTGAGCAGTATGAATTTGTGGTTGGTCATTACAAAAACCTAACCGAACGCCGCACAATACATGAAGTGGTGCGACGCATGATTAATGCGCAGGTAACGGATCTTATCGAGACCAGTATTGCGAATATTAAAAATGCTGCGCCACAAACGATTGATGATATTCGTCAGCAGGAAAAGCCGTTGATCGGTTTTAGTGATGAGATGTATGCCTACAACCTGGAGTTGAAACGATTTTTACGTAAGGGCTTATATCAACATTATCGCGTCCGACGCATGAGTGCTAAAGCTGGCCGCATCATCAAATCATTGTTTGATATTTTTGTAGAGGATCAGCATCTTCTGCCACCAGAATACGATAACAAAGTGTCTCAGATGGAAAAGGCAGTGGGTGAGACTGGCAAGGCGCGCGTGGTAGCTGACTATATTGCCGGGATGACAGATCGTTATGCAATTGGTGAATTTGAGCGCCTTTTTAATCCATCGCAGCTAACGTAAGTAGATCATGCGGATTTATATGCAGACCGCTGTTGAAGAAAACGTACCAATGCGTTTCTGTCAGCTGATCCTACAGCAAGATTTGCTCGCTGGCTGGACATTGATAAAAGAGCGCGGCACACAGGGATCAAAGGGCAGGCTACAGCGTGAGCACCATGAAAGTTATGCCGATGCTGAAAGTGCAATGATGCGAGCGCGTGATGCGTTGGTGAATAAAGGCTACCGGGTCGTTTTTATCCGTGGCGAGGCAATCTCTTAGTGGCGGAGCAAAATATCAATGATAATTCATCGCTTGGTGGCGGTTATCTAAGTCTGTATGGATTGACGCGGGAGCCATTTGTCGGTGAGATGCTGCCGGCCTCTTTTTATCCTGGCGCAACACGTGAGCAGCGACTTAATCTGTTGTTGCATCTCATTCCACTGGGTGAAGTTTTACTGATTAGCGGCATGACTGGCACGGGTAAAACCACGTTGCTGGAGCAATTTCTTGCCAAAGGAGAAGAGTCCTGGCGTGTCTGCCGGATTGATGGCAGCGCAGGGCTGGATTCAAACCAACTGTTACAATCGTTGGTTCAGGCATTTTCACCAGAGATCGCGGGACAAACAGATCGAGCTGAAATAGAACGGTTGCTGATCTCTCAGTTGCAGTTACTGCGCAAGAATGCACAGCAAGCGATGTTATTAATCGATAATGCACAACATATTTCTGAATCAGGCTTGCGAGCATTGAGCAAGTTTATGGTTGATGGTCCTGATGAAGAGAAGTTGCTGGGTGTGGTGTTGTTTAGTGAACCTGAGATTGAAGAGAAGCTCAATAATCCTGCGCTGCAAGTGTTGCGGGGGCAAATCAAACACACCTTTGAACTGCCGTTGTTAAGCGAAGAAGAGACGCAGCAGTATCTTGACCACCGAATTCAGGCGGCCGGGTTTCAGGGGGCAAGCCCTTTTACGGCAGCGGTCAATAAGGCGGTGTTTGCTGCATCAAAAGGTCTGCCAGTAAAGATTAACGAACTGGCTCAGGCGGTGATACAAAACAAGCAGCATGTTGCACCACTGCCTCAAGTGGCAGAAGCGATGCGTGTTGATCCCAAAGTAAAAAATAAGACGAGGCGACTCTCATTCTCAATGATATGGCCATTTGCAGCTGTTGCCGTGTTGGCGGCGGTGCTGGTTTTTCAAGATGAGTTTAACGCGTTATTTGACCCGCCTGGTGAAGCGGTTGAGGCAGTGGTGACAGCAGAAATTGTTGAGTTGTCAGCGGTAGAAAAGAGCGTTATACAAGAGGTTGTGCCTGAAATGGCGGGAGGGCTCGCTGAAACGGTTGTGTCTGTTGAGCTGCAAAAAGTGAGCGAGCCTGAGATTGTTGGCCTGGAGGTAGCACCTAAAGCGCTTGCTATTGATATTTTGCCGCTGGTTGAGCCAGATGAAGAGGTGCCGATGGCGGCCATCAAAGCAGCGGTAATTGAACCGGCGGTAGGCGAGCTCGAGCCTGCAGTGATTGAATCCGTGGAACCAACCTTGCCTGCTGCTAAATTGGCCGTGATCGCGCCCAGCAAAGTGGTCCCTAAAAAAACGGCAGCGGAGGCCAAGCCTACTGCGCCAAAACCTGACTGGGTGAGCGCCCAGCCGCCGCAAGCGTACACGTTGCAAATTGTGGCACAGCAGAAGGTGCAGAAACGAGAAGCATTTATCGCCCGTTTTGGGCTGGACAGCAGGGTGGAGCGTTTTAGCACCAATAAGCAGGGTGTGCGTTGGTATGTGGCGGTGATCGGTATCTATGATTCGCGCACTGCTGCGCTTGAGGCGAGTCGCCAGTTGCCGGAGGGGGTGGTGCCGTGGGTGCGTAGTTTTGCATCTATTCGAAAAGAGTTGTGGCAGGAGGAGCTTGCCGGAGGTGTTATCAAAAAAGCCGAAAGCGAGGTTAAGTCGCAGGTCTCTACTTCACAATCGCTGCTGACAGAGCAGGAGCGCTGGGTGATGGCGCGTGAGCCTGAACACTATGTTTTGCAGTTGGCAGCCTTTGAAAAAGAGGCCAAGACGCGAGGCTTTATTGATAGTCATCAGTTGCAGGATGTGGGGAAATTGGTTCGCTTAATCAATAACGGACGGCTTTGGTATGTCGCGATTTATGGTGACGTGAGCAATCGCTCCGCGGCGCTGCAGTTGGCGGATGACCTTGAGAATAGCAAGGGTGTTTCACGGCCGTGGGTACGTTCATTTGGCTCATTACAGCGTGCGGTAGCGAAAACCCAGAAAAAATAGCTATTTTAAGCGTTCCCAGCGTTCCGGTGATGGTTGTTATATCCCTTTTATTTCAATGGGTTGTATTGCTTTTGGCGCGTAATCAATAATGTGCTGATATTGAATGGAAGCGCCCAGGCGGGTATACTTCGGCGTCCTAGTCTGTGTGGAGTGTTCGCACCTCTGCGCACGGCCATTATTTGACTTTGTTTGCGCAAAAAACAATCAGGCTGGATGTGACAGAGAACCCCCCGTCCCGATCGATTGGGGTGCTTGAGCAGGATGTACGATTTATCGCCTCGAGCATCTGCTGTTTATTAAGGGTGTCCGCGTACTTGAGAGAGAGGTGTGTCGTACATTTCGGAAATATTTTTTTGAGAGGAACAAACTATTGTCCCGTCAAACACGACCTTCTAAGCAAGGTTTATACGACCCTGCCTATGAGCATGACGCTTGTGGTGTCGGCTTTGTCGCCAATATTAAAGGCATAAAGAGCCATGCGATTGTCCGCCAGGGGCTGACGATTCTTGAGAACCTTGAACATCGAGGTGCGGTGGGTGCAGACCCACTGGCCGGTGATGGTGCGGGTCTGTTGTTGCAGATTCCAGACCAGTTTTTTCGTGAAGAGTGTGCCGCCAACGGCGTCGCTCTGCCAGCCGAAGGCGCTTACGGTGTAGGCATGCTCTTTCTGCCGCAAAACAGAGCGGATCGGCAGGCGTGTGAGCTGTTGATTGAAAGCACGATTGAAGATGAAGGGCAGGCTGTACTCGGGTGGCGCGATGTACCGACCGATAACAGTGGCCTGGGTGAAAGTGTTAAGGCGGTTGAACCGGTTGTACGCCAAATCTTCATCGGACGTGGTGATAACTGCGCTGACACAGATGTCTTTGAGCGCAAATTGTTTGTGATTCGTAAACTTGCCGAAAATGCTATTGCAACCTCAGGGATGGAAGAGAGTGGTCAGTTTTACGTCCCTTCTTTTTCTGCACGCACCATCAACTACAAAGGCATGCTACTTTCCAATCAGGTTGACGCCTATTTTAGTGATCTGAACGATAAACGTGTGGCCTCCGCTCTGGCACTGGTACATCAGCGATTCTCAACCAACACCTTCCCGTCATGGGATCATACCGTGCGTGGCAACATCAACTGGATGGCGGCACGTCGCCACGCGATGTCATCAAACCTGCTCGGTGATGACCTCGAAAAACTGTGGCCACTGATCGCTGAAGGGCAGTCGGATTCAGCCTGTTTCGATAACGCGCTGGAACTGCTGGTTGCCGGTGGCTATTCCATGGCACATGCGATGATGATGCTGATTCCAGAAGCGTGGTCTGGTAACCCGCTGATGGACGAAAAGCGTCGTGCCTTTTACGAATACCACGCCGCATTGATGGAGCCATGGGACGGCCCCGCCGCGGTTGCCTTTACCGACGGCAAACAGATTGGCGCCTGCGCCCGGCGCGTTATGTGATTACCGACGATGATATCGTGATGATGGCATCCGAGATGGGTGTGCTTGAATTCGCCGATGAGACGATCATCAAGAAATGGCGTCTGCAACCAGGCAAAATGTTTATGATTGATCTGGAACAGGGGCGCATTATCGATGATGCTGAGCTGAAAGAAGACCTTGCCAGTTCACATGATTATCAAGCCTGGCTCGACCAGACCCAGATACACCTGAAAGACCTGCCCGTCAGCAGGCGTTTGGTGTTACTCAAGAAGATATTAAAACCATTATGACCCCGATGGCGCTTACCGGCCAGGAAGGAACGGGCTCGATGGGAACAGATACTCCGATTGCCGTGCTGTCGAGCAAAGCGAAGCCACTGTTTAACTATTTCAAACAGAATTTTGCGCAGGTGACCAATCCGCCCATCGATCCGATTCGTGAAGAATCGGTGATGTCGCTGGTATCACTGATTGGGCCGCGCCCTAATCTACTCGGTCGCGATGAAGCGGGCAGCCACATGCGCCTTGAAGTGTCGCAACCGGTATTGACCAACGAAGACCTTGATCGTATTCGTCACATTAAAGATCACACCGAAGGGGCCTTTAGCACCTGTACACTGAACATCTGTTATCCGTCAAATCTCGGTGCTAACGGCATGGAGCAAGCGATTGTCGATCTATGTGCAAAAGCAGAAAACGAAGTGAAGCAGGGCTATAACATTGTGATTTTGTCGGATCGTGCGGTTGACGCGCAACATGTTGCCATCCCTGCTGCACTGGCTACCTCAGCAGTGCATCAGCATCTGGTTCGTAGCGGGCTGCGTACTGAGGCGGGCCTTGTCGTTGAAACCGGTGCTGCACGTGAAAATCATCACTTTGCAGTGCTTGCAGGTTACGGTGCCGAGGCGGTGAATCCGTATCTGGCATTCGAGATACTCTACTCGATTAAAGATATTTTACCGGAAAAGCTTGATGAAGCTGAGCTACAGAAGCGCTACATCAAAGCGGTTGGCAAAGGCCTGCTAAAAATCATGTCGAAGATGGGTATCTCTACCTACCAATCTTATTGTGGTGCGCAGATCTTTGATGCTTTGTTGATCAGTACTTCACTGGCACCGTGACGACCATCGAAGGCGTGGGTCTCATTGAAATTGCGCAGGAAGCGGTGAGCTGGCACTGCAATGCTTATGGTGATGCACCGATCTACCGCAACATGCTGGATGTCGGTGGTGACTATGCCCTGCGTGTACGCGGTGAAGATCACGTCTGGACTTCAGACACAATCTCAAAGCTGCAGCATGCAACAAAAGCCAACGATGCGGCCACTTACGCTGAATATGCAACATTAATTAACGAAAGCAGTGAGCGCCTGTTAACACTGCGTGGCCTGTTTAAGTTTAAGTCTGATAATAAAGCGATACCGCTAGAAGAAGTGGAAGATGCGAAAGAGATTGTTAAACGTTTTGTGACCGGCGCGATGTCATTCGGTTCGATCTCACGTGAAGCGCATGAATCGCATCGGTGGTAAATCGAATACCGGTGAAGGTGGTGAAGAGCGCGAACGCTTTAAGCCACTACCGAATGGTGACTCGATGCGCTCAGCGATCAAGCAGGTCGCATCGGGCCGTTTCGGTGTTACCGTTGAATATCTGGTGAATGCCGATGAGATTCAGATTAAAATGGCGCAGGGCGCTAAACCCGGCGAAGGTGGACAGCTGCCGGGCCATAAAGTCAATCAGGTGATTGCGCGTGTACGTCACTCAACGCCGGGTGTTGGTCTGATTTCACCACCGCCACATCATGATATCTATTCGATTGAAGATCTGGCGCAGCTGATTCACGACCTGAAAAATGTCAATCCAAAGGCGCGCATCAGCGTCAAACTAGTTTCAGAAGTGGGTGTCGGTACGGTTGCGGCAGGTGTTTCGAAGGCACATGCTGATCACGTCACTATTTCCGGTTTTGATGGGGGTACTGGTGCAAGTCCGCTGACCTCAATCAAACATGCCGGTTCACCGTGGGAGATTGGCCTTGCCGAGACCCATCAAACACTGGTGATGAATAAACTGCGCGGTCGCATCTCGGTACAGGTTGATGGCGGACTGCGTACCGGCCGTGATGTTGTGATTGGCGCGCTACTGGGCGCAGACGAGTTTGGTTTTGCCACCGCACCACTGATTGTTGAAGGGTGTTTGATGATGCGTAAGTGCCACCTCAACACTTGTCCGGTCGGTGTTGCCACGCAAGACCCGGAACTGCGCAAACGTTTTACTGGCAAACCAGAACACGTGGTGAACTACTTCTTTATGGTGGCCGAAGAGATTCGTCAGATCATGGCTGAACTCGGTTTCCGACAGTTTAATGACATGATTGGCCATTCTGAATTCCTCGACATGAATCGCGCAATTAACCACTGGAAGGCGAAAGGGCTGGATTTTTCTCGTATCCTTTACAAACCAGAAGCGGGGCCAGGTGTCGCGATCTATAACTGCGAAACACAGGAGCATGGCCTTGAGCATGCGCTTGATAACCAATTAATTAAAGAAGCGGCACCTGCATTAGAACGCGGTGAAGCGGTAACGATTGAAACAGCGATCACCAATGTGAACCGAACCTTCGGTGCGCGTGGCTGAGCGTTATGGCCTTGAAGGGTTACCGGAAGATACCATCTCGATTAAAGCACGCGGCATCGCGGGCCAGAGTTTCGGTTCTTTTGCCGCGCACGGCGTCAGCATTGAACTAACCGGTGAAGCGAATGACTACGTCGGTAAAG
>QIJH01000080.1 GCA_003232725.1 Chromatiaceae bacterium
TAGACAAAAACGATTTATCAAATGTATATAGCTTTTCATACTGTTGGCATTGTGTCAGGTGAAGTGCATCAGAAAAATCCATTCCTTGCTTATGCCACTCAATCGCCTGAGCAATGAATGTCGGATTGGAAAGATGAATGTTTTTTAATCCAAATAAATTTACAAAAGCCCCGCATATATCTTCGGGCGAAAACTCATATGCATACCTTAAAACCCATTCGGTTATGCTCGGTATTGTTTTTTTATAGCAGTTAAGTAAAAGTGTCTATATTTAGGAAATTAGCTGCTAAAGCCTTAAATAATAAAAAATAGTGCCGCTAATAAAAAAACATAGGGAAGTTATGTCGCTTGTTGGCATGCAACAGCGCAGGCAAAAGGTACGACAAGGAGCCATGTCATGGATTATTGTGTTCTTCTTACGCGTGATACGCGTTACCTTGTTTATATCTCCTCTAGTCGTTCACCCTTTAAAAAAGTGATTTAAGTCATTTTCGCGTTTATGGGGGAAATCGGCCATTATTTTGATGTGCTGATTTTGAGTGCTTTATATTGGAGGCAGTATTGATGAGCGAAAAAAAAGTATTGATTGTGGATGATAGTCGCGTCTCACGCATGCTTATTAAGAGTGTTGTTGTCGATCGGCACCCTGAATGGGACATTGTCGAATCAGCGTGTGGCGATGAGGCGTTGACCCATGTTGATGAAGATATCGATTTAATGATTATTGATTTCAACATGCCGGGTATGAACGGGATGACGCTGGCTGAAAAAATGAAGCGGCTTTATCCCGCAGCACATATCTCTATGTTAACGGCAAATGTTCAAGAGAGCATTCAGCAACGTGCCAATGAACTCGGTATTGGTTTTGAAAAAAAACCGATCACTGAGAAAAAAATTGCCAATATTATGTCGCAGGTGGAGTAGCCGAAATGTTGGAGATTTCTGAACTTCAACGCGATTATATTACAGAAATACTCAATATTAGTATGGGCAGTGCGGCTTCGGTGTTGAGTGAAATGGTCAGCGAAGAAGTCGCGCTGTCGATTCCTGAGATCGATTTTTTACCAAGAAGTGTTGCAGCAGGAAAATTTGATCAGACTAATATGTCAAAGATGAGTGGCGTCACTCAGGGAATTAGTGGGGCGATTTATGGTGATGCACTTTTAATGTTTCCCGAAGAAAAAACACTTTCTATCGTTAGGATTTTGCTCGGTGAGGCGGTGCCGGTTGAGAGTTTAACTGAAATGGAGCAGGAGGCGATGTGTGAAATAGGCAATATCATCCTGAACTCTGTGGTGAGTAGTATTGCTGATATCCTTAAAAAAGAGATTGTGAGTTCATTACCGCGCTTTATACAGGGAACTGGCAATGAGGTTTTTTCAGTTGAGTCTAGCAATCATGATGATCTAGTGATGTTTCTTAAGGTGGATTTTGGTCTTGAAAGCCAGTCAATTAATGGCTATGTGACGCTGATCTTGAATATGGACTCGTTACAGGATTTTATTACCCAACTTGATGAACAGATTAATGCTATCGGATAGTGACAGCGTGGCGCGAGACGTGAAGGCTGAACAGACAGGACTTTTAGCTAACCTGTTTGGAAAAGTACTCGATTTCAGTGAGAATGGCCTTTTTCTGGTTGATAGTGATCGAAAAGTTATTTTATGGAATGAGTGGATGGTGCAGGCATCATCACTGGGCAGAGAGGAGGTCATGGGAGCTGCCTTTGTGGAGGTCTTTCCTGATTTAAAAGGAAAGAGAATTGAGTCGGTGATCAATGCAGCGCTGGATGCGCACACGGCATCGTTGCTATCTCGTTCGTTAAATAAGGCGATATTTCCATTGTATTTTTCTGAATTAGGTGGAGAAAATCAGCGTATTGAGCAGTCAGTGACGGTTAAGCCTATTCAAAGTGATGGCCATGATTATTGTCTGGTTCAGATCACCGATGTGACGCCGATGGTGCAACGCGAAGGAGTATTGCGGGTGCTAGCGAAAGAAGCTGAAGCAGCACTGGAAGTGGCTGAAGAAGCGTCCCGTTTTAAGTCTGAATTTACATCGACCGTGAGTCATGAGCTGCGCACACCACTGACCTCAATTCGCGGCTCTTTAGGGCTAATTGCCAGTGGGGTGATGGGGGAGTTAAAACCCGAAATTGGTCGTTTAATCAGCATCGCCTGCAATAACACTGAACGTTTGCTATTTTTGATTAATGATATTCTTGATATTTCTAAAATAGAATCAGGAAAAATAGGTTTTGTGATGGGGCCTGTTGATCTGCTGGCTGTATTACTGCAATCGATAGAGGCTAATCAGGCATATGGTGAGCAGTATGAGGTAAGGTATGTTCTGAATGATGTTGTTGGTGGCATTACTGTTTATGCGGATACTGATCGTTTAATGCAGGTGCTTAATAATCTACTGTCTAATGCGGCGAAGTTCTCACCAAAGGGCGTTGAGGTTGAAATCAATGTGATTCGGAAAAATAAAATGGTACGTGTCGAAGTTAGAGATTATGGGAGTGGTATTCCTGAGCAATTTAAGAGTCGGATTTTCGAGAAATTCAGTCAGGCTGATGGCTCTGATACCCGTAAAGTCGGTGGAACTGGATTGGGTTTGAGCATCTCTAAGGCGATTGTCGAGCAGATGGGGGGCGTGATCGGTTTTAATGTTCCGGAGGGTCAGGGAACTATCTTTTATATTGATATCTGTTTGTTTAAAGAAAAGTGATGTTGATCCATCTGGCCGCATTAACGTTGGTATTATTTTCTCTTTTTTAATTCTTTTATTTCAGCCTCGATTTGACTTTTTCTATATTTGATGCGCGCATGTGCGGTGGTGTTTGATGGCGGCAAGTGATTGATCGCAAGGTCGAGCTGTTCCAGGCTGCTGTGTGTTGATCCCATTAAATAATAATATTCAGCTAATGCTTCGTGCGAAGCTGGCAGGTTATTGTTTTGATATTCCGCCTGGGCGAGTAACTGGTAAAGGCTGGGGTTTAATGGATGGCGTCTTAAGTGTTCGTATAATATGGCGCTGCCTTTTTTGGCCTTGCCTTGTTTGATCAATATTGTGCTGTAAAGCGAGGTCAGGGCGTGGTGGTGCGGGAATATTTTTAGGTTTGCATTGCAAATAGCGGCGGCTTGCGACAGATCTCCTGCCGAGTAGGCGATGTTGGCGGCTGCTAGTTGGTAGTTTATTCGTTCTGGTTCCTGATCGACGAGTATTTTCATCTGCTTCATCGCCTGCATAAATTTCCCCGCTGTGGCAAGGCTCAGTGCATAGCCGTAGCGAGTAATGTTTTGTTGTGCAGGCGTTTTTGCGAGCAGGTTTTTAAAGTGCATGATGCTTTTTTCAGTATCACGACTGCTTAAGACTTCTATTTTTGTTTTGATTAATCGGTAATTGGTTTGATCGTACTGTTCTGCGGGAGGGTACTGGCTTGCGCGATTACGGGTGTCTGACACACGTGACAGCGTGAGTGGATGGGTGCGTAAAAACTCGATACTCTGGCTGTCATAGGCCTTGTTGTGACGGTAGAGGCGTTCAAAAAAGGCGGGCATTCCCTGTGGGTCAAAGTTGCTTGATGCCAGTAGCGACATCCCGAGGCGATCCGCTTCTTTCTCGTTTTGGCGGGTAAAGTTAATCCGTGTTTGTGTGCTGCTGGCAAGGGCTGTGGCGAGCGCCGCGCTGGCCATTGCTGAATCCTGGCTGGCGAGGATGATGGCAGCGATGATCGCGGCGGCGGTGGGTACGCTGCTCTCTTGTGCGGCTTCAAACGCGCGTGCCAGATGGCGCTGTGTGACATGGGCAATCTCATGTGCGACCACCGAGGCCAGTTCGCTTTCTGTTTTAGATGTCATGATCAGACCGGTGTTGATACCGATATGGCCACCGGGCCCGGCGAAGGCGTTGATGTTTGAATCCTTGATGACAAAAAAATGGAACTGTTGCTGGCTATTACTGTTAGTGGTCAGGCGTTCACCGAGTGAAGTGATATAGCTCTCAATTTCGGGGTCGCCAACCACATGGAGTGCGCCGCGTAGATTACGCATGAATGCGGCACCTAGCTGTTGATCTTCGCTGAGTGAAAGGTAGGATTCCGAGGTATCGCCAATATCTGGTAATTCTATCGCCTGCGTGGCAGGTAGATATAATAGTAGAGATAACAGTGCGGCAAAGCGATACCGTACTGCTCTTTTCTTGCTATCTTTGTCAGGATATTTTCGCAAGGGGTAGCGTGCGTTCTAACGGTTGCGTTTGGCGGTCAAACACTTCCTTGAGGAAAGGGCCGGTCACCGAATCTGGGTTGTTAGCAACCTCATACGGGGTGCCGGCGGCCACAATCACGCCGCCTTTGTCACCACCCTCAGGGCCGAGATCAATGATCCAGTCGGCGGTCTTGATCACATCCAGGTTGTGTTCGATGATGACGATAGTATTGCCCTGATCACGCAGGCGATGGAGTACCTTCAAGAGCTGTTTGGTATCGTGAAAATGGAGTCCGGTGGTCGGTTCGTCCAGAATATATAATGTATTGCCGGTGTCGCGTTTTGAAAGCTCGCGTGACAATTTCACCCGCTGTGCCTCACCACCCGACAGGGTGGTGGCATTCTGTCCGAGTTCGATATATGACAAACCGACGTCGATCAACGTCTGCAATTTGCGATGAATCACCGGCACCGCACTAAAAAACTCAACCGCTTCATCGATTGGCATTCCCAGTACTTCGTGGATGTTTTTACCCTTGTATTTAACTTCGAGTGTTTCACGGTTGTAGCGTTTGTTTTTACACACATCGCACGGTACGTAGGTATCGGGCAGGAAGTGCATCTCTATTTTGATCGCGCCGTCACCCTGGCATGCCTCACAACGCCCGCCTTTAACATTAAAGCTAAAACGTCCAGGTGTGTAGCCACGTGAACGCGCCTCTTGCGTACCGGCAAAGAGTTCACGGATCGGGGTGAAAAGTCCTGTATAGGTGGCAGGATTAGAGCGCGGCGTACGCCCAATCGGGCTTTGATCGATGTTGATCACTTTGTCGAACTGATCCAGTCCTTCGATCTTGTCACAAGGCGCGGGGTCATGGCTGCCTTCGTTGATCGCCATGGCGGCGTGGCTATAGAGCGTATCGTTGATTAAGGTTGATTTGCCCGAACCCGAGACACCCGTCACGCAGCACATCAATCCCAGTGGAATTGAGACATCGACCGACTTCAGGTTGTTGCCACTGGCACCAAAGATTTTCAGTTGTCTTGCTGGATCGCTGGGCACGGTCTGCTCTGGAATCTCAATACATTGCACTCCGGTGAGGTACTGGCCAGTGAGTGACTCTTTTGAAGCCATGATATCTGCCGGTGTACCCTGCGCGATAATCTCACCGCCATGGGTACCGGCACCTGGGCCAATATCTAACACATGATCTGCGGCACGGATCGCATCCTCATCATGTTCAACCACAATCACGGTATTACCGAGGTCACGTAGATAGGCGAGGGTTTGCAGCAGGCGATCATTGTCGCGCTGGTGCAGGCCAATCGATGGCTCGTCGAGCACATACATCACCCCCACCAGCCCTGCGCCGATCTGACTTGCGAGGCGAATGCGCTGAGTCTCGCCACCGGACAAGGTACTGGCCGTACGGTTAAGCGCGAGGTATTCGAGCCCCACATTAACCAGAAAGCCAAGGCGTTGATTGATCTCTTTAACGATTTTGTCGGCAATTTCACCGCGCCAGCCAGGCAGGTGCAGCTCGCTAAAAAACTGATGGGCGCGGCCTACCGGCATTGAAGTCACTTCCGGCATGGTGGTATCGGCAACAAAGACGTTGCGTGCCTCGGTGCGCAGGCGGGTGCCACCGCAACTGCTGCATGACTGGTTGCTGATATATTTGGCCAGCTCTTCACGCACCACGTTGGATTCGGTCTCGCGGTAACGGCGTTGCATGTTGGGAATGATCCCCTCAAAGCTATGGTTGCGCAGTTCGCTGCCGCCGCGCTCATTAAAATAGGTGAATTCGATCTGCTCATCAGCGCTGCCGTAGAGGATGATGTTGCGGATGCTCTTTGGTAGGTCCGCAAATGGTGTATCGAGATCAAACTTAAAATGTGCCGAGAGCGCATTCAGCAGTCTTGAATAGTAGGTGTTGCGTTTATCCCAGCCGCGAATCGCGCCGGCAGAGAGGCTGAGTTCTGCTTGTGTGACGACCCGCTCTGGATCGAAAAATTCCATGATCCCAAGGCCGTCACAAGTGGAACAGGCACCGGCCGGGCTATTAAATGAAAAAAGTTTGGGTTCAAGATCCGAGATGCTGTAGCCACAGTGCGGGCAAGCAAATTTGGCCGAGAACAGCAGTTCCTCTCCGCTCTTTTCCGCCTCATTCATAAAGG
>QIJH01000232.1 GCA_003232725.1 Chromatiaceae bacterium
GCAAAGGTCTCAATAAAAATAATGTGTAATGATACGAGTAAAGACACCCAGCCCAGTCAGGATCCGAACTGATGCGCCCAATCAATATAAGATACTGTTTTATCACTGCCCTGTTACTGCTGGCAGGCTGTGCCACCACTGTGCCAAAGAGTGCCAACCACGAGCCCTCAACGCAACTCATGCACGCCAACGCCCTCTATGCTGCCGGTAAAGAGGCAATGAACAGCGGCAATCCTCAGGGTTCGATTCACCACTTCAACACCCTGATAACACAGTATCCAATCAATAAACTCACGCTCCAGGGACGACTCGAACTGGCCTACGCCTATCATAAAAGTGGCCAAACAAGCGCTGCCATTGCCTCTACAGAGCGCTTTATCAACCAACACCCTCAACATACAAACATTGATTACGCCTATTATCTACGTGGCCTCACTGCGTACGAGGCTGCCATTGCCAGACTTGGCACGGACATCGCTACTGACACAACCATTACTGGCGCACCTTATGAGACCCATATGGCACTTGAGTTTCTACATGAACTCATTAATCACTTCCCAAATGGAAAGTTCAGTACTGATACCAGGCAGCGCATTAATAATCTTAATGAACACGTAGCACGATATCTGGTCATCGCGGCACAACAGCAGCTTGATCAGGGAAACCTGGCCAAAGCCGGCCTCCTCGCTCAAGCCGTTGTTGAAGAACATCCAGAGTCAGCATCACTTCGGAAGGCAGCCGTCATCACCAACCAGGCCTACCGGCTACTGGGATTAAACAGCGACAACCAACTCAACATCACCGTTGGGCAGATAAAAAGCACACTCAAATCCGACACGCAGCCGCCACCCCCCATCACACCTCAACTGGTAAGCCACGTCACCAGAGCCAGCACTGAAATGGTTGAAACTACCGTCGCGGCTGCGATAATATCAACCCCCGAAAATGGCACTGAGCACATGCCGCCCAAAATAACACCCGCGAAAGAAATAGCCACCGTGACCATGCCCAAAGAACCGCAGGAAATGATCGCGACACTTGATATTTTCAATATCACCAAACAACTGATCAACCATCGCAGTACTCTGTGGCACAACCATTCGTCCACCTATCACCTCTACCTGGGCGGTCAATTCAATACAGTATATTCTCAGGAAAAAGCGTTACTGACCATCAGTACAAACAAAAATGATAGCGCTCTTACCTGTGAATACTCAACTAGAGATAGCGGGCCGGCAAACATCGAAGCAAATAAAGTGACCGCCTGCAATACACTTGCAAACAAGTTACAAACCTATCTAGAAGAAAATTGATCAGGTCATCTCACAAATAGCACTCAGCAACCGCTAATTGACTCATTAACATATACTCTGAAGCCAAATATTGAACTGCCGCATTGCACTCCAGAAGTAAAATAGCCCCAATATTATCGTATGCAATGCATCATTACGGGCAATAATCCCACTAGATATCTCTCATACCATCATTCAACCCTTTTATTCGCGTACATATAAGCTCATAATCCATTCATTTAGTGAATCGACTCATGCCTTTAGACAATGGTGCCTTCACTGGGGAGGACGCCGCGGATAACAGGATCTACACATATGCGACCATCCAACACGGTATACTGTTTTATCGCTGCATTTTCACTACTACTCTCAGGTTGCGCCACCACAACACAAAACAGTAGTAGTGAACGTTCTCTGGAAAATCAACGCATGACTGCCAGCGCAATCTATAGCTCAGGCAAAGAAGCGATGAGTATTGATAACCATCAGGCAGCGATTCGTCACTTCAACATGCTAATCACACAGCACCCAGACGACAAGTTTGCTCTACAGGCGCGCCTGGAACTCGCTTACGCCTACCATAAAACCGGTCTGAGCAGTTCAACCATCGCCACCACTGAGCGTTTTATCAACGACCACCCACAACATAAAAACCGTGACTACGCCTATTACCTGCGTGGCCTTAGTGCCTATGAATCTGCCATTCGTAAACTCGACGCCGGACTCGACGCCGGGGCGACGATCATCCCGTTCGAAGTCCCGATGGCGCTGATCTTTCTAAACGAATTGAACAATCACTACCCTGATGGAAAATATAGTGAAGACACCCACCAGCGCATCAACACCCTCAACGAGCGCGTTGCGCAACGGCTAGTGTTCTCGGCAAAACAACAACTGGATCAGGGCAACGCTGCCAGGGCCGCGCTGCTCGCCAGACAGGTGATCGATGATTATTCAACCACATCCGCTATCCAGCAAGCGACCATCATCACCAATCAAGCCTATCAAATCCTGGGGCTAAGTAGCTCGCAGCAACACAACAACTCCATTGCCAGAACAGTACCGGCTTTAGTGCCCATACCAGTCACTGCCGTGGCCACCACGCCCATACTTAAAAACCTGATGGCAAGTAGCAACACCATCAGGGATACCGACTGGCTCATGTCACAAGGCCCTCAGCTATTCACCATCCAGGTACTCGGCACAGAGAATGAAGCATTACTTCGCCAGCAGATCAAACATGGCGGCCTGACCAACAAAGTGGCCTATTACAAAAACAACCGCGACGACAGCGCCTGGTTTTCACTGATTTACGGCAGTTACGCCAGCCGTGATGCAGCATTGACGGCATCTCAGTCTCTGCCAGCCTCGCTGCGTAAAAACAAGCCATGGATCAGAAAGATCGGTGATATCCAGGCCTCGTTGAGTGAATAATGAGCTATAATCCAAACCTGTGAACTTAAGGGCACCTCTATTAATTCATGAACGGGCAGCTTAAATTCCAAATCCGCTACATCAGCGTTGTCAATTTTGATAATAGTCCCGCTACGGTGTGCCCCCTTGGGTATTACCTGCTATTGACGCCTTGATGTCACGAATTTTGAATTCAATCTGCTACGCCCAGAAAGTGCCCTTAAGGCCTTTTGCCCAATATCGTTTTATGTAACCAAGTTGGTAACCCATGCGTGTTTTACATTTTGTCGTCCCATTACTGATCGTCCTGTTAACAGGCTGCTCAACCCTGCAAGAAAAAGATGACTCTGAATTGAGCGCAAACGAACTCTACGAACGCGCAAAAAAAGCGCTTGATATCAAAGACTATGAGATGGCAATCACCCATTTCGACAACCTTGAAACACGTTTTCCATTTGGCATTTATGCACAACATGCCCAGCTCAACTCAGCCTACGCCTATTACAAATTCAATGAATCAGCATCAGCAATCGCCAATGCCGAACGTTTTATCAATCCGCGCCATGAACATGTCGACTACGCCTATTACCTGCGTGGCCTCGCCAAGTTTAACCAGGACAGAGACAACCTTGACCGCATCTTTAATCTTGACGTGACCCAACGAGAATCGGGTTCAATCCAGACATCATTCTTCTATTTCAAGGAGCTGGTCGAGCGTTATCCTGACAGCCGCTATAGTCCAGACTCACGCCAGCGCATGATCCACTTGCGCAACCTGCTGGCACAGGCAGAGCTACATGTGGCGAGCTACTATCTTAGTCGAGAAGCCTTTACCGCCGCGGCCAATCGTGCCAAATACATTATTGAGACCCTGCCACGCACACCAGCAATTCCACAAGCGCTCACCATCATGGCAATCGCCTATCAGCAACTCGGCCTGCAGCCGCTAGCCGATGACGCGCTGCGCGTGCGCAACAACAATTTCCCAGACTACACCCCGCAAACGGAGATGTAGTGACCAAATGCTTTAATCAACACGAGGAATAAACATATGTGGGACTTCTTCGAAACAGTACGCCACCGCCACTCGGTTAGAAAATACCAGACTACCACACCAATTGAAGCAGAAAAACTACACGCTGTGCTTGAGATGGCATGTGCGGCCCCCTCTGCCGGCGATTTACAGGCATACCAGATCACCGTCATTCATGACCAGGCCACGCGCGAAGCTCTGCAGAAGGCGGCCAATGGGCAGGCGTTTATTTCCGATGCACCGCTCTGCCTGGTCTTCAGCGCAGACCCGACGCGCTCCGCCGAAAGCTTTGGTGAACGCGGCGCATCGCTTTATGCGGTGCAAGATGCCACCATCGCCGCCACCTATGCGCAGCTTGCCATTGTCGCTGCCGGCATGGCTTCAACCTGGGTGGGAGACTTTGATGACAACGCGGTGAAGAAGGTACTCAATAACAATGATGAGCTACAACCGATTGCGATATTGAGCGTTGGCTATCCGGCAGAACTACCTGAACCAACACCGCGTCGAAATCTGGCCGACGTGGTTAAACAGTTCCCATAAAAAACCGGGGTAACAGCCCTGCTGCTACCCCGGTTTTACTCAGCCATTCAGTCACAATCTAAATCGCGTCGTCATCCTCTTCACCAGTACGAATACGGATGATCCGCTGTACATCGCTAACAAAGATCTTACCGTCACCAATCTTACCGGTGCGCGCCACTTCAGTAATCGCCTCAATGCATTGATCCAGTTGTGACTCTGCCACCACCAGTTCAATCTTAATCTTAGGCAGAAAATCGACAACATATTCCGCACCACGATAAAGTTCAGTATGCCCCTTTTGACGCCCAAAGCCCTTCGCTTCAATCACCGTCATTCCGCTTATGCCAATTTCAGATAACGCTTCGCGTACATCATCCAGCTTAAACGGCTTGATGACCGCCTCTACCTTTTTCATTGCATGCTCCTCATTAAGCTACATACCCAGTCTGAATAGATTGTATTCCGTTCTCACGCATCATGAAAGCCTGAAGTAATCGGATAACGACGATCACGCCCAAAGGCACGCACAGTAATCTTCACGCCCGGCGGTGCCTGACGGCGCTTATACTCATTACGTTTCACCATCGCCACTACCTGATGCACCATCTCACTTTCATAACCAACCTTGATAATCGCATCCGGCCCCATGTCCTGCTCCACGTACATCTCCAGCACAGCGTCCAGTATTTCATAAGGCGGCAGGCTATCTTCATCCTTCTGATCTGGCGCCAGTTCAGCCGAAGGCGGGCGATCAATCACCCGCTGCGGAATCACTGGTGACAGCGTATTGCGATAACGAGAAAGACGATAAACCAACAACTTCGGCACATCCTTCAACGGGGCAAAACCACCCGCCATGTCGCCATAAAGCGTCGCATACCCCACCGACATCTCACTCTTGTTACCAGTGGTGAGGACGATCTTACGGCCCTTATTAGAAATCGCCATCAGGATGATGCCTCGACAGCGCGCCTGAATATTCTCTTCGGTCGCATCAGGTTTATCGCCAAGGAAGTCTTCCTGCAACGCACTCAAGAATGATTGGTACATCGGTTCGATCTCAATCTGATGGCACTTCATCTTCAACGCTTCACACTCGGCAAAGGAGTCTTCAATACTCATCTCAGCAGTATAACGTGACGGCATCGTCACCGCTTCAACATTGGCGGCACCGATTGCATCAACTGCGATTGCCAACGTCAATGCAGAATCGATCCCACCAGAGAGTCCAATCACCACACTGTTAAAACCATTTTTTCGAACATAGTCACGCACCGCTAAAACAATTGCATTATAGATCATCGCATCATCAGTCGGTAGCGGTGTCACCCACGCAGGCAACGGCACTAACGCACCATTCGCTTCGACCTCAAATTCAGTCACCATCAATGACTCAACCAAAGCAGGTAGACGCTGTGTCACGACACCTTGGGCATTGATCACAAATGAGCCGCCATCAAAGATCAACTCATCCTGGCCACCCACTAAATTCAGATAAACAATCGGCAGACCGCTCTCCGCCACCCGCTGCGCCAACACTACTTCGCGCTGCTGCTGCTTGCCGGCATGAAAAGGTGATGCGTTAATATTTATGATCAGCTGTGCACCCGCCTGCTTCATCTGCTCAAGCGCCTCTGGCTGCCAAATATCTTCACAGATTGAGAGGCCGATTTTAACGCCATTGATCTCAGTAATCGATGGCTCACTACCCGCTTTAAAATAACGCTTTTCGTCAAATACGCTATGATTGGGAAGCGACTGCTTAAAATAACGGTACTGGATCTCGCCATCACGGATCACTGCAGCAGCGTTATAGCAACCACTCTCTTCATAATGCGGATAGCCGAGCACGATGCTAATGCCGCTCACGCCAGATTTGATCGCTGCCAGCGCAGCATCAATCTGCACCGCCATTGCAGGGCGCAACAGCAGGTCTTCCGGCGGATAGCCAGTTAAGGTTAATTCAGGGAAAACTACTGCATCGGCTTTCAGTCGATCACGCGCATCCAATGCTTCTTTAATCACCTTGGCACTATTGCCAGCGATATCGCCGACTAACAGGTCAATCTGCGCCATTGCAACGCGTAATTTATTTTCCAATATCTTTCTCTATCACTCGATTGTCACGCGATAGGCTAAGCCACACAGCCATTATTTAGCCGGACAAACCTCAAGGATGCGATCACCCATATCTGCTGGCGACTCTGCAATCGAGACGCCTGCATTTTTCAGTGCTTCAATCTTGTCACTCGCAGTGCCTTTACCACCGGAGATAATCGCACCGGCATGGCCCATTCGTTTGCCCGCAGGTGCCGTCAGACCCGCAATATATGAGACCACCGGTTTAGTCACGTTTGATTTGATATATTCCGCCGCCTCTTCTTCGGCCGTGCCACCGATCTCACCCACCATCATGATCGCTTTGGTTTGATCATCCTGCTCGAACAGCATCAGGCAATCGATAAAGTTCATGCCGTGGATTGGATCACCACCAATACCCACACAAGTGCTCTGACCAAGGCCGTTGCCGCTCGTTTGATGTACCGCTTCGTAGGTCAGTGTGCCAGAACGCGATACCACACCGACCACACCCGGCTGATGGATTGCACCCGGCATAATGCCGATCTTGCATGCACCCGGCGTGATCACACCCGGACAGTTAGGGCCGATCAGGCACGCATCATAACTGGCAAGCTGCGCCTTCACTTTAATCATATCCTGCACAGGAATACCCTCGGTGATGCAGACAATCACCTTGATGCCGGCATCCGCCGCCTCAAGGATCGCATCCGCCGCAAAAGGGGCTGGCACGTAGATCATGGTCGCATCTGCACCGGTCTCAGCCACCGCATCATGCACGGTATTAAACACTGGCAGATCAAGATGTGTCTGCCCGCCTTTACCTGGTGTCACACCACCCACAAAATGAGTGCCATATTCAATCGCCTGCTGGGAGTGAAACGACCCCTGCTTCCCTGTAAAACCCTGACATATCACACGCGTTTCTTGATCGATCAGAATCGACATCTATCTCTCTCCCGGAAAATTAACCATTACACCCAGATACAACCCGAATACCACCATACACCTTAATCGACAGGCCACTAAATCGCTTGAGTCATTACCATCGACTAACAGTAATCCCCACTAACTATCGATCGATCAGGGAAAAACCATGAAGATAGTGTCCCAAATTCACCTCAAAACATAAAGTCATTTTCGCATTACATCACCCGCGGTCAGAAGTGGCAAAAAAACAGGCAATCACTTAAGTGAAGTGCCTGTAATATTTTAAATAGACCATAAAAAAACTGTGAGATGCAAAAAATGTAATCATTTACCCCAATTCACGACCAAGGTGCTCCTGACAGCTATTAAAATCGACAAGACACTGGCAAAGCTTACGCAACAGTTTGATCTGCACCAGAACCAGATTCAAGAATGGAAGAAACAGCTGTTTGAACAAGAATGACGCTGTCAGCATTTGACCCAAACCGCTATCACCAGTTACTTACCAGGTACATCCACCCAGAATGTACCTGCATCCACCGAAACAACCACAACGCTGGTGCCGGCTGCAATCGACTGCTGTTCAGAGGCGTGATCAATCACCACCTGCCACTCTATTCCAGAGTAGCGAGTAACCCCTGGCGCAGTAGTGCTAATCGTTCGCTCAAGCCTGAATGTCAGGCCAATAATATCACTAGTATTATCCTTCTTTGATGGCTCGCTATTGCGTTGAATTGCCCGTAGCGGCTTCCACAGTATCACCGAGATAAACACGGAGCTTAGCGCAAAAATAGCAATACTCGACAACCAGGTAGCCGGTACGACTCCAAACCAGATAGCTCCACCAGTGAGTAATGCCCCTAATCCAACAAACAAGATAAACCCGCTTGAAAAGCCCAGTGCCAGCGCCTCTATAATCAATAACAGAAAGCCGATTGCAAACCAGAAGCTATAAATATTGTCATTAAAATAGTCAATCATGACTTAGTCTGCTCTTTTTTCCGTTGAAAATGCACTGCTTTGATTCATCGCACTAACAATTGCTACCGCCTCCGCCACACTGGAACCCGCTTCACTCGATTTACCATCCATCAATACCACCGTTGATTCTTTCGCGATCGCCTCTTTTGCCGCAATCGCCAGCGTTGCAAGGTCGAGCTGTACCGCCTTCTGTCCCGGTGAACTATCGGCAGCCTCACCAATCACATGCAGAGCACTCGCCTTCGCTGTGGCCACCAGTTCAATCGCCTTCGCTTCACCTTCTGCTTTCAGAATCTGCTCCATACGATCAGCCTCCGCCGCCAGCACCTTAGCCTTCTTGTCCCCCTCAGCGACATTAATTGCCGATTGACGCTCACCTTCAGACTCCAGGATGGTAGCGCGTTTATCACGCTCAGCCTTCATCTGGCGTTCCATCGCCTCCAACACACTACGGGGAGGTTCAATATCCTTGATCTCATAACGCAGCACTTGCACTCCCCACGGACCTGCGGCTTCGTTAATCGCATTCACAATCGCGATATTCAGCAAATCCCGCTCTTCAAAGGTTTTGTCGAGCGCCATTTTACCAATCTCGGAACGCATCGTGGTTTGCGCCAGCTGCGTCACCGCAAAGCGATAGAGTTCAACACCATAACTTGCTTTATAGGGGTCAAGCACCTTGAGGTATAAAACACCATCCACCGTCAGCCCTATATTATCTTGTGTGATCGCCGCCTGACTCGGTACATCAATCGCCTGCTCCTTCAGTGAACGCACATACGCAATTTTATCGATAAATGGGATGATGAAATTCAACCCCGCCACCAGCGTCACATTGTATTTACCAAAGCGCTCAATCACAAAAGCACTGTTTTGCGGCACAAACTTGATCGATGTTTTGAGTAGCACGATAATCACTATCGCCAACCCGGTCCAGAAACTAAACAACAACCCCATTCCCAGCTCTGAAAATTGCTCCATATTAGTGCTCCTTAATAATGAGACCTTTGCACGAGTCTATTTTCCGTTCCAGCGGCGTTATAAATGATCTCAAAATAGTCATTTACTTCGTGTAAACTTCGGTTTTTCGATCATTTATGTCTTGCTCGAACGAAAATGAGTTCTCGTGCAGAGGCCTCATAATATACTACTGATTGTGTAACTACTCAGCGAGTAGTCAAAATTAACAGTGGCTGCTCAGATCGCCCATGAAATCTGCCCGTTTCTTTATGCCCTCGGGTGCAAGGCG
>QIJH01000164.1 GCA_003232725.1 Chromatiaceae bacterium
TGCGTGATGGTGAGCAGAGTCCAGGCGCCTCGATGACGCAAGATGAAAAAGTGCGCATTGCCAAGGCACTGGAACGGATGCGGGTTGATGTCATTGAAGCGGGTTTCCCGATGGCAAGCGATGGTGACTTTGCTTCAGTTCAGGCAGTCGCCCGTGCGGTAAAAGATAGCACCATCTGCGGTCTGGCACGCGCGCTTGATAAAGATATTGCGCGTGCTGGTGAGGCGATCAAGCCAGCCAACTCTGGTCGTATTCATACCTTTATTGCGACCTCGCCAATTCACATGGAGAAGAAGCTGCGCATGTCGCCAGATCAGGTGGTAGAGCAGGCTGTACGAGCGGTTAAACAGGCACGTCACTACACTGATAATGTTGAGTTCTCACCAGAAGATGCAGGGCGTTCTGAACATGATTTTCTATGCCGGATTATCGAAGCGGTGATTGATGCCGGCGCCAGTACCATTAATATTCCCGATACGGTCGGTTATAACCTGCCGCATCAGTTTGGCTCTTTGATTGCGGAATTGATTGAGCGGGTACCAAATGCCGATAAGGCGATCTTCTCAGTCCATTGCCATAATGATCTTGGGTTGGCAGTCGCCAACTCACTGTCAGCGGTGATCAATGGCGCAAGACAGGTAGAATGTACCATCAACGGCCTCGGTGAACGTGCTGGTAACGCATCGCTTGAAGAAGTGGTGATGGCGATTCAGACACGCCAGGATCTTTTTTCATGCAACAGCACACTGGATACCACACAGATTGTGTCGTGCAGCCGTCTGGTCTCCAGTATCACCGGTTTTGCAGTGCAACCAAACAAAGCGATTGTGGGTGTGAACGCCTTTGCTCATGAATCAGGCATCCATCAGGATGGTGTATTGAAAAGCCGTGAGACCTATGAAATTATGCGTGCCGAAGATGTTGGCTGGAGTGCTAACCGCATGGTGCTGGGTAAGCACTCCGGACGTAACGCTTTTCGTTCACGCCTGCAAGAATTAGACATTATCTTTGAAACAGAAGAGGCGTTAAACGAGGCCTTCTCTCGCTTTAAAGAGCTGGCGGATAAGAAACATGAGATCTACGATGACGACCTGCAGGCGCTTGTTACGCAGACACGAGCCGCTTCCGAGATTGAGCGAGTTAAGCTGGTTTCGCTTAAGGTCTGTTCTGAAACGGGTGAAACGCCAAATGCAGCGGTCACACTCTCATATGATAGTGAAGAAAAAAGCGTGACCGCCAGTGGTAGTGGCCCGGTGGATGCAACTTTTAAAGCGATTGAGTCAGTGGTAAAAAGCAATACGGAGCTACAACTCTATTCGGTGAATGCGATTACCAGTGGTACCGATTCGCAGGGTGAAGTCACGGTTCGGCTAGAGAAGGGGGGGCGTATTGTGAATGGTCAGGGGGCGGATACCGATATTGTTATCGCTTCTGCCAAGGCCTATATTAATGCTGTTAATAAACTGCTTGAGCCGGTTGAACGTGCTCATCCACAAATTTAAATTAGCATTCCAACATGAACTTACAGCAGCAATATCTGGAGGCGATGGGGATTGAACGCTGGCAACGGCGTGATCGTCCCGTCGAAGCGCTTGAGCCTGCCTTAGGTGAAATTGTTTCAGTGGTGGCAGAGTCAAACGCGCCTTCTGCGGTAGAAGCCTCGAGTTCAATAGCCTCGGCACCATCCGTTCAAGGGCCTGAAAAGATAGTTGTTGATGTGACATGTATGGATTGGGATAGCTTGCGCGGTGCTGTTGCAAGTTGTACTCAATGTGAGTTACATCATCAATCACAGCAACGGCTTTTTGGTGCGGGTGCACAGCAGGCAACATGGATGATTATCGCTGGCCCGCCAGGCGAGGTTGAGGTACAACAAGGGGAGCCTTTTGTTGATGTTACAGGGCAGTTACTCAATGCAATGTTGGCTGCGATTGGGCTTAAACGTCATCAGGTCTATCTGACTAACCTGCTTAAATGCCAGCTTGAAGCACGCGCACCCAATATTGAAGAGGCTGCCAGTTGCGCACCCTATCTGTTACGCCAAATTGCCCTGGTACAGCCATCAGTGATATTGGTGATGGGTGCAGTAGCGGCGCGGCATTTATTGAAATCTGATCATACTGATATCGATGTGCTGCGTGGCCCATTGCACAGTTTGCCCGGTAGCACTATTCCGCTAATGGTTACTTATCATCCCGCAGACCTGTTGCTGCAACCGGCTGACAAACGCAAGGCGTGGCAAGATTTGCAGCAAGCGCAGGCGATTGTTGCTCAGGCAAATTCAGGCCTTGCTACCTAAGATTTATTGTGGGTAAGTCGAAGATGTTAATATGAGAAACATGGATGATTTTTCAGCTAGTGATCGCAGTGCCCTACCTGCTGATTACCGCTTCCGTACAATGTCAGAGGAAGACCTTGCCGATGTGCTCGCGATCGAGCGTAAGACTTATGAATTCCCCTGGAGCGAAACGATCTTTAAAGATTGCTTGCGCGTCAATTACCACTGCTATGTGATTGAATCGGTGCGGCAGGTAAAGGGTTATGCCGTGATGACTGTGGCAGCGGGCGAGTCTCACATTCTCAATATCTGCGTTGATGAATCATTACGAGGTTTTGGTATAGGGCGCGGCATGTTAGCGCATTTGGTCGATCACGCGAAAAGCCACCGCGCAGAGATGATGTTGCTGGAAGTACGTGCTTCAAACAAAGTTGCAATTGATCTCTATTTTAGCAGTGATTTTAATGAAATTGGACGACGTAAAGGTTATTATCCGCTAAAAAAGGGACGAGAAGATGCGCTCATACTGGGACGGATTCTTTAGCGAATACGTTACCCCGCCGCTGATGAGATCATTTTTTTGCACGCTATGGGTCATCAGGTCAGCCTTTAAATCTCATTCATCTCAAAATCAGATTTTCCGGTGCCGCAATCAGGGCATTCCCAGTTACTGGGTACATCCTTCCAGCGAGTACCAGGTGGGATGCCATCACTTGGGATACCATCTGCTTCGTAATAAACAAAACCACAAATAATGCATTTCCAGGTTTTCATCTGCGCACTCCTGTTACTTGTTTTATATTTCAAATTTAACACTAATCACACTTGAATCCCTACGTTGAAAATTATTCCAATGCATTATGATACTGGTTGGTATCCTTTTCTTCGAGCTTTGGTTAGCTCATTGTGACTCGGTTTGCGGTAGTTTTAAGGGATATCATGAGTGTTTACCCAAGTTTAAGTGTAACTCCTTAGTTAACCCATGAAATCCACCATTTCAGCGTTAAAAAATGATCATTTACACGTGTAAATGATCATTTTTCGTCTTGAACTGGCAGATTTCATGGGCGATCTGAGCAGCCACTGTTAATTTTGACTGCTAGCTGAGTAGTTACGTTTAAGTGATGTTAGCGATATCGATTTAATTTGGGCCAGTCAATTGCATTATTGTTATTAATTGTTAAAATCGATTGATGTATCTGCCCACCATCAAGCAGCTTCAGTATCTACTGGCCGTCGTTGAACTACGTCATTTCGGACAGGCCGCTGAACGCTGTTTTGTGACTCAATCGACCCTCAGTAGTGCAATTCAGGAGCTGGAGACATTACTCGGGGTGCAGTTGTTAGAGCGTACCAAGCGCAAAGTATTGCCGACGCCAATGGGACTTGAACTCGCAGAGCAGGCGAGAAAAATACTTAAAATATCATTTAATATCATTGAGCTATCGAATAGTAGTAAGAAGCCACTTTGTAATGAAGTGCGCCTCGGAGTGATCCCCACCATCGCGCCATTTCTATTGCCAAAGGTGTTATTACCGCTGCACCAGGCATTCCCGGAGTTGTCGCTTTTATTGATAGAAGATCAGAGTGCGCTTCTGATGAAGCGACTTGAAAGTGGTGAAATCGACTGTGCAATTCTGGCTTTGCCGTACCCTACCGAAAAGTTAGCGTGTCAATTGATTGGTGAAGAGAGCTTCTGGGTAGCGATGCCTGAAGGTGACCCGTTAACCAAAAAGTGCAAAATAAGTGCAGCAGAGCTACCGATGGAGCGGTTACTATTACTTGAGGAGGGCCACTGTCTGAGCGATCATGCGATGTCCGCCTGCGGCGGCAGTGAGGTGAAGGTGCTGTACCAGGGTAGCAGCCTTTACACCCTGATAGAGATGGTGGCATGGGGTCAGGGGATCACATTTGTGCCTGCGATGGCACTGGAATCGCCACTGCTAAAGCATGCCAAGATCGAGCTTAGACCGCTCGACGAGCCGACACCGCACCGCCAGATGGCACTGGTATGGCGTGCGACCAGTTACCAGAAAAATAATATGCTGGTGTTGGCGGATAAGTTGGCGGAGTTGATGGCAATTTGATCCCGTTATTTTGCACTGCCAGAAGCCTGTTGACGTTTCATTTTCATCACTGCTGGAGCCGCTTTTGGTCCTGCATACCCAAGGGGCACATGTCTCCTCGCGCCTTGATTGGCGTTTTTTCAGGCGTAACAGTGGTGAAAATGAAGCGTAAACAGGCTATGGTGTCATTGTCAAGCTAATTTAACTGTATAAATATACAGCATGGCATCAAACTTGATGCACTCGAACGTTACTGGAATGATGACACCTGGCGTGCCTCTTGGTGAGTGGGGGATAAAATAGCGAGCAGGGTGGTAACTACTCAGCTAACCTATGAAATCCACCCGTTCAGCGTTAAAAAATGATCATTTACACGTGTAAATGATCATTTTTCGCCTTGCACCTGAGGGCATAAAGAAACTGGTAGATTTCATGGGCGATCTGAGCAGTCACTGTTAATTTTGACTACCCGCTGAGCAGTTACGCAGGGTGTTGCTATACAGCAGGATCACTGCCTTTTAGGTGGTAGCTAGAACTTGTTTTTGCGCTGAAAAAAATATCACATCCCGATACTGCGTTATAATCCTCTGCCCTTAAAGCAACAGACTCGAATCCAGTGAAACTAACCCTCGCGCCGATGGAAGGTGTTATTGACCACCATATGCGCCATCTGCTGACGCGCATTGGCGGATACGACCATTGTGTAACTGAGTTTGTGCGTATCTCAGACCAACTGCTGCCGCCAGTGGTGTTTCATCGTATCTGTCCTGAACTTACGCATGAGAGCCAAACGAAATCAGGTACGCCGGTTACGCTTCAGCTATTGGGCGGTGAGCCTGATGTGATGGCGGAAAATGCACAGCGTGCGATTGAACTTGGTGCTGCTGCGATTGATATCAATTTTGGCTGCCCTTCACGTTTTACCAATAGCAAAGCGGGCGGGGCGATTCTATTAAAAGAACCCGAACGTATTTATAGTATTACCGCCGCGGTGCGGCGTGCGGTACCTGATGAAATTTCCGTTTCTGCCAAGATACGCCTTGGCTATGAGACCACCGATCTGGCGATGGAAAATGCGAGGGCGGTTGAGGCGGCCAATGCCAGTTTTATCACTGTGCATGCGCGCACCAAGGTCGATGGCTACCATTATCCTGCACGCTGGGAGTGGTTGGGTAAAATCAATGATGCACTGGCGATTCCGCTGATTGCCAATGGTGATATTCACAGCGTGGATGAATTTCTACGCTGCCGTGAAATGAGCAACTGTGAGGATTTCATGCTGGGACGTGGTGCGGTCATCCAGCCAGATCTCGCGCGGCAAATCAGTGCGATTCAATCAAATAATGCGGTTGAGCCGATGTTGTGGCATGAAATTGTGGCGGTGATCATTGAGATGACAAAGCTAATGCAGACGCAGCCAGCGATGCAGGATAAAAAAGTACTGGGGCGTATCAAACAATGGCTTGCCTATTTGAAGCGTCATTACCCAGAAGCAGCGCTGTTATTTGGTGAAATTCGAGGCATGAAGCAATTGTCGCCGGTTGATGCGTTGTTGCGAGGGAACTTAGGCCATTAAATGGGTGTTAAATGAGAAAACACCGATTTTTCAGGTATTGCGATTAATGGTAAGCGCTTGCCTTCCACTGAGCAGGTGAATTCTCCGGGTTTTCCTTCGTTCCCCTCGGTTTCTATTTACGAGGAGGGCGGCGAGTCTCATTAAATCTCACCGGAAATCCGCCAATTGTACTCTAAGCCCCTGTTTTTACCATCAATCCTTGTGTCTCAGCGTCATTTGCACTAAAATCCCACGGTTCCAACAATTTGTTTTCTCCTTGCTTTACCGCGTTGGTCGGAAGGCATAACCATGAGGAGTGTTATGAGACACTACGAAATCGTGTTTTTGGTCCACCCTGACCAAAGTGAGCAAGGCTACCGTACCTCTATTGAGAGCCGTGACGGTACAATCCATCGTCTGGAAGATTGGGGCCGTCGTCAGCTTGAGTATCCAATCAACAAAATTCACAAAGCACATTATGTGATGATGAATGTTGAGTGTGATAAAGAGTCACTGGAAGAGATCACCACCGCATTCCGTTTTAATGATGCGGTTATCCGTAACCTGGTTATTACCCGTAAAGCGGCGATCACAGAAGCTTCTCCTCTGGCACGTCCTGCCAAAGAAGAGCGCCCAGCGGCAGCACCTGTAGCGGCGCCCGTTGCTGATGCGCCAGCAAAAGCCGAGGAAGCACCAGCCACTGAAGCTTAATTGATGTCTGCGGACAACCGTCTGGTGGTGAGCGGGGTCATTTGTAATCCGCCCGAGTCTCGCAATAGCCCAGCCGGTATTCCACTGACGCGATTTACGCTGGAGCACCGTTCACAGCAGGTTGAGGCAGGTTTACCGCGCGATACTTTTTTTAAGATTGTCGTGATTGCCGCCGGAACAGGGTTGCAACGGGTTGCAGCTAAATTACAGCGTGGTGATGAGGTCTGCGTGGTGGGGTTTCTCAGTCGAATGAGTTATCGCGAAGATGAAGCCAGACTGGCATTGCATGCCGAAACAATTAACAAGCAGTCACGTTGAACAGAAACATTATTTATTTGGAGAGTTACCATGGCAAAATATTTTCGTCGTAAAAAGTATTGTCGTTTTAGTGCAGAAGGTCTTGTCGTTGATTACAAAGACATCTATATGCTGAAAAATTACATCACCGAAACCGGTAAGATCGTACCAAGCCGCATTACTGGTACCAGTGCCAAGTATCAGCGTCAGTTGGCTACCGCAGTTAAGCGCGCACGTTTTCTTTCGCTGCTGCCTTACTGTGATTCGCACTAGACTCAATTTGCAATAGATTCACATTAATATCATGAAAGCATTAGCATCCTTCATCATGCGCGGTAGAGCACAGGCAACTCTGGTTGCTGTTGTGGGTGCCGTACTGTCGTTGGTTATTCCACCACTGAGTCACCTTTCCGGGGCGACGATTGGGCTGGTAACGCTGCGCAACGGCGCTAAGGAAGGGCTTTTTTTGATGCTTGCCTTAGGGCTGGTGATGGGTGCGATTGGTATGGTGTCGTCGGTTGAAGGCGGTCTGGTACAGGTCTATGTGATCGGCATGTTGCTGCTCTCGGTGCCGGTATTGCTAGCATCAATCGTGCTGCGTGTGACGCGTTCATTGGGGCAGACACTCAGCGCGATTGCGATCATGGCGGCGCTGCTAATATTGCTAGCTAATATCATGCTAGGTGATGCAGCTGCGTGGTGGCGTACGGTGCTGGAAACCGTGATGGCACCGATGCTGAATGAAGCCGAGCTTTCGTCGGGTGAGGCGAGTGATATGCTGGATGGGATGGCGCGCATGATGACCGGTCTGGTCGCTGCTGTGCTGCTCTATTCCACCATGATCAATCTTTCACTGGCGCGCTGGTTTCAGGGGATGCTGTATAACCCCGGTGGCTTTCAACAGGAGTTTCACTCGCTCTTTTTAGAGAAGCGTGTGGCAATCGCGGCGGCATTGATTGGTGTTGGCGGGATGATCTTCGCGGGACAGGGTGGTATTTCACAGGATCTGATGATTCTGGTGGTAGCGCTCTTCTCTATCCACGGTCTGGCTCTGGTGCATGGCGTGATTGGCATTACTGGCATGGGACGTGGTTGGTTATTTGCGCTCTATGTTGGTCTGGTGATTGTGCCGCCTCATATTGCGATGATGTTGGCGATGGTGGGGTATATCGATAGCTGGAGTGATATTCGTGGTCGTCTGCGCAAAAAGATCGAGGGCAGCGGGCAGCAGAGTCGTAACAGCCAGTTAGATCAAGATGATCAGAGTGAACAACATGACAGAGATGAACGTGATGAAGATGCGTCAAATGATGACCGTTTAGATAACGATCGATCAGACTCAGATGATGAGCGCCGCTAACGTTAGGTGTGATGAAGTTCAAGTAGTACGAGTTGATAGTTTTTTAGTTTGTATTTTTAGTTAATATGCTACGTAACGAGGTATATAGAGATGAATGTTATTCTTCTTGAGAAGGTAGAAAATCTGGGTGGTTTAGGTGACATGGTCACTGTGAAAAGTGGCTATGGTCGTAACTACCTGATTCCAGGAAAAAAGGCTGTTTCTGCTACGGCAGCGAACCGTGCTGATTTTGAAGCACGTCGTGCAGAGTTAGAAGCAGCGGCGGCAAAACTACTGGCTACAGCGAATGCGCGTGCCACTGTGCTGGCTGAAAAAGCGATCACGGTTGCTTGTAAAGTCGGTGAAGAAGGTAAACTGTTTGGTTCTGTCGGTACAGCTGATATTGCAGCGGCTTGCGCCGAGGCTGGTACCGCTGTTAATAAACATGAAGTACGCCTGCCAGATGGTGCTTTCCGCCACATTGGTGAGTACAAAGTATCCATTCACCTGCACCCTGAAGTGAATGCAGAAATCACAGTACAGGTTGTTGCCGACGAGGCGTAAACGATCTTTGCTACAGGATGGTGACGGCCGGTATTGGGCACCACAAAATGTTTGATCCCACCCTCTATGTCAGCAGTGATAATAGAGGGTGAGTTGTTATTAGCATTGGGTTTATAGAGTTTATATGCAAGACTTTTCGGATATAGAGAACGGTCTAGATCAAATATCAGACCCATTTAAAATGCCTCCTCATTCGATTGAGGCTGAACAGGCAGTGCTTGGCGGACTCATGCTGGATAACAACGCATGGGACAAAGTCGCTGATCTACTGATTCAGGATGATTTCTATCGCCGTGATCACGGTCTGATTTTTAATGCAATTGCGGTGCTGGCAGACAGTAGTCAACCATGCGATGTTGTGACCATTTCTGAATGGTTAAACAACCATGATGACCTCGGCAATGCCGGTGGGCTCCCCTACCTCGGTACGCTTGCCAACAACACCCCTAGCGCCGCCAATATAAAGTCCTATGCGGGTATTGTGCGAGAGCGTTCGGTGCTGCGACAGTTGATCCGTGTCGGCACGGAGATTACCGATAACGCCTTTAATACAGAAGGGCGTACTAGCATTGAATTGCTGGACACTGCTGAACAGGCGGTGTTTAAAATTGCAGAACAAGGCTCACGTAGTGATAAAGGTTATAAAGCTGTCTCCGAACTGCTTGCCAATGTGGTTGATCGCATCGATATGCTGGCTGGGCTTGATTCATCAATCACGGGTATCTCAACCGGTTTTGATGACTTTGATGCGATGACCGCCGGGCTACAGGAATCTGATTTGATCATTGTGGCGGGTCGTCCTTCGATGGGTAAAACAACCTTTGCGATGAACATTGCCGAGTATGCTGCGATTAGTGGCAAGCTTTCGGTTGCCGTTTTCAGTATGGAGATGCCGGGTGAAGCACTGGTGATGCGTATGTTGTCATCGCTAAGCCGAGTGGACCAGAACCGGGTGCGAAACGGTAAGCTGGATGATGATGATTGGGCGAAGCTGACATCATCGATGAGTCTGTTGAGTGAAGCGCGACTCTTTATTGATGATACCCCTGCATTGTCGCCAACTGAACTGCGCGCACGCGCACGTCGTATCAAACGCGAACATGACCTTGATCTGGTGGTGATCGATTACCTGCAGTTGATGCAGGTAGCGGGTAGCAGTGAAAATAGAACCAATGAAATCTCTGAAATTTCACGCGGCCTGAAAACACTCGCCAAAGAGTTGAATGTGCCGGTGATTGCACTGTCTCAGCTTAACCGCTCACTTGAGCAGCGCACCGATAAACGCCCCATCATGTCTGATCTGCGTGAATCGGGTGCGATCGAACAGGATGCTGACGTGATCTCTTTCGTCTACCGTGAAGAGGTCTATAATAAAGATGATCCTGAGCTTAAAGGACGTGCCGAGATTATCATTGGTAAACAGCGTAACGGCCCGATTGGGGTGATACCGCTCACCTTTAATGGTATGTATACCCGTTTTGATAACTACGCTGGTGAACAGGACTACTATGATGGGGGATATGAGTGACGCGTGCCGCTGAAGCGTCGATTGATCTTCAAGCGCTTCAATACAATTTGCAGCGGGTACGTGAGTCCGCTAAAAATTCTCGTATTATTTCAGTGATCAAGGCCAACGGCTACGGCCATGGTCTGTTGCGTGTGGCCAGCGCACTATCCAGCAGCGATGCCTTTGCCGTCGCAAAAATCGAAGAGGTATTGACGCTGCGTGAAGCCGCCTTTACTCAGCCCATTCTGTTACTGGAAGGTTTTAGCGATGCTGAAGAGCTGGCACTGTTAGCGCAACACGACATCGATGTGGTGGTGCATCATCAATATCAGATCGATTTGCTGGAACAGACGTCACTGCACTCTAAAATTAATGTGTGGCTGAAGATTGATACTGGCATGCATCGCCTTGGTATTAGTCTTGATGATGTATCGGTAAATTATAAACGCCTGCAGGCTTGTGATAATGTTGCAGCTGATATCGCAGTGATGACCCATTTTGCCAATGCGGACGACCACCATGACCCGCGCACCTCTGCGCAGTTAAAACGCTTTAATAGCGCCATTGCAGAGATCAATGCACCACGCAGCCTGGCGAATTCTGCTGCGATCCTGAAATACAGTGAAAGCCATGCCGAGTGGGTCCGTCCGGGTATTATGCTTTACGGTGTTTCCCCTTTTATTAAAGGGCTTGCGGCTGAAGAGAATTTAAAGCCGGTGATGACGTTGAGTTCAAAACTGATTGCGATCAATCACTATAAAAAAGGGAATGCGCTTGGCTATGGTGGTAGCTGGCGTTGCCCTGATGATATGCCAGTCGGTGTTGTGGCGATTGGTTATGGTGACGGATACCCACGCGCCGCACGTGCTGGTACGCCGGTGTTGATTAACGACCAGCGTGTACCACTGATTGGACGTGTATCGATGGATATGATCTGTGTTGATCTACGCAGCCAGCCATTCGCAGTGATTGGTGACCGTGCGGTGTTATGGGGCGAAGGGCTACCCGTTGAAGAAATTGCTGAGTGTGCGCATACCATTCCTTACGAGTTGTTATGCCGTGTCACAGAACGGGTTCGTATCACAGAGGTGGAATAATAGTGGCTGCGATTAAATCGGCAGGTAGTAAAGGAAATACCCAGGGGACACGCCGCAAAACGGTTTTCAATTGTACCGAGTGTGGTTCGCAGGCGCCGAAGTGGGCAGGGCAGTGTGGTGACTGTGGTGCGTGGAATACGCTGATTGAAGATGTGATTACCACCAGTAGTGGCGGTAAAACACCGCCGCGTTATAGCGGTTATGCCGGTGAGTCGACAGTGTGTAATATCAGCGACGTCACGTCAATCGAAACCAGTCGAATCAAAACCGGTTTTAGTGAACTTGATCGGGTGCTGGGGGATGGTCTGGTCAACGGCTCTGCGGTGTTGATTGGTGGTGATCCCGGCATTGGAAAATCAACCCTGTTGATCCAGGCGATTGCATCACTCAGTCAGCGTGTCGGTACGCTTTATGTGACTGGTGAAGAGTCATTGCAGCAGGTGAGTATGCGCGCGCACCGCCTTGGCTTGAGCACCGATAAAGTCCGTCTGTTATCGGAAACACAAGTACAACGTATTCTTGCGTTGGCCGATAAAGAGAAGCCGGGTGTATTGGTAATCGACTCAATTCAAACGGTTTATACCGATCAACTCAACTCCGCACCCGGCTCTGTGAGTCAGGTACGCGAGAGCGCTGCACATCTCGTTCAATATGCCAAGCAGACCGGTACCGCGATCTTTCTGGTTGGCCATGTTACCAAAGAAGGTGCGTTGGCTGCATATGGTCGATACCGTGCTCTATTTTGAAGGGGATTCAAGCAGCCGTTATCGTGTTATTCGCGCAGTGAAAAATCGCTTTGGTGCGGTCAATGAAGTGGGTGTTTTTGACATGAGCGAGAAGGGATTGCGTGAAGTCACCAACCCTTCCGCAATCTTTGTCTCGCGTCACGAAAATCCGGTATCGGGCAGCGTGATTATGGTTACGCGTGAAGGAACACGCCCGATGTTGGTTGAAGTACAGGCATTGGTCACCGAAAGTCATCTACCCAATCCGCGCCGTGTTACCGTTGGCCTGGATCAAAATCGTCTTGCGATGTTGCTAGCGGTATTGCAACGCCACGGCGGCATTGCGATGTATGATCAAGATGT
>QIJH01000147.1 GCA_003232725.1 Chromatiaceae bacterium
CCGAGCACGTGTTGACGGCAATACCCCTTTACTGATCAACGATTTTTTACTGGCATACATCGATTTGCCTTTAAGCCCATGATCTCTGGCATACGCGGTAATGCCTTTTCCTGAGGCTTCCCAGGCTTGTAGATGGTTGCCAGTAACGTTGCCATTTTGTGAGTTGAGTGTTGGCTGAATGATCCATGTGTGCTCTCTGCTGTATTTAAAAAGCAGAGCGTGTACTAGCAATTGTCAGCTGGATAGGGTGTGGTGTGATTTGTTTTGCGCTTACCATTTATTACCTCCCAAGTAATTGAGATAAAAAAATATATTTTATAGGCTGTAGGTACTGAAATAAGATCAACATTTGAATGTATTACCTACTAGGTAGTCGTAGCGAAGACATTCGGCTAACCTAACCCTCCAATAAGAATATTGGATTGCTAACACAACTTAATAATATGAATCACCTAATAGGTAAATGAATTTGAAGAAATCAGCATTTAACAAAAACATAATTGTCGCATTGATACTGTCGACTTGTATTTACAGTAATAATGCTTTGTCAGCAACTCGTGGAGATACAGATGCATTAATAATTATTGGTTCATCTTATGCTAATGGCACTACTCGGATAGATGACAATCAACTCGCTAGTTTAGGGGGGTTAGCCGTTGGATCAGGTGCATATCTAAGTTTAGGTGACGCGCTCGTAAGAGAAAGAAACTTGAATGGTTTAGTTATCAATGAAGGTAATGTTGGAAATACAACCTTCGATAGATTTTCTTGTTTTGCCTCTCAATGTTTACCATTTGGCAAACTACTTGGTTATCAAAAACAATTTGAAAATGCGTTAAAAAGAACAGCAATTTACAATCCAAGCTCCCCTGGTGTAATTACGGGATATAACGCGAAATATATGATCATTGGAATTCCAAATGATTGCGTTCATTCAGATGCCTTTGGGGTTCCGCAAAGTGATACACAACCCTGCACCATTGCTGAAATAAATGAAATTGCAAACAATATCATTGCGATAGCAAACCAGGCTGAGTCCTTGGGAATAACTGTCATTATTCCCATTATGCCAAAATACAAATCACTTGATTTGGGTCTAGTGCAACTCGGACTAGGTCTGCAGTGGGTAGCCGATGAATACGAATATAATGACATTAGAGATACGTTGAAGTATCGTTTCCGACATGAGTTACCAGACGCATTAGTAGTCAATATTTGGAAAAAATTTGTGCACCGAGGAGATGGTATTCACCCAAGTAAAAAAAACGTAAAGAGAGCCGCTCGAAAAATTTCTCTCATCATCAAAGAACATAAAGATATTAAGTAAAGGATAGCTAAATAAATATTGATAACATTTTCAACTAACACAGGAAATTTAGAATGAAACGAATTATTCATAAAGCAGAATTAAATGAAAAACTCTACTCTGACCGAGTTAATCGAACAGAAGTATTTTTGGGAAGATCTGAAAAAGATCAGAAGCAGGCTCAAAAAATTCTCTCCGAGAGTACAGTTGGGATTGCGGGTACTGGCGGAATAGGTGGTGCTGTAGCATTAAGGCTGGCAAGGTTTGGAATAAAAAAACTTAAAATCGCTGATCCTGATGACTTCGATTGGACGAATATTAACAGACAGCTCGGAGCAACAAAAAAGAATGCTGGCAAAAACAAATCAAAAATTGTCGGAGAAATAGTAAATGACCTGGCAGGTGATGTGGAGATAGAGGTTTTTACAGATGGTATCACTGTCGATAATGCAGAAGAATTTGTTAATGAGTGTGACATCGTACTCGATCAACTGGAATTTACCGTCATAAAAGAACGCTACGCCCTACATAGAGCTTTTAGAAATAACAAAAACATTAAACATGTTCTTTGCTGTGCTGTTGTAGGATGGGCTGCTCATTTGTACAAATTTGAACATAATAGTATGACGTTTGAAGATTGGTATGGCGTTGATGAAAACCAAGAACTAAACGAAGAAACGCTTGAACGAATGCTAAAACTAGTTGCTGCAAAGTTCCCCCACTTCCCTTCGTACACCGAAGTACGGCGCTGGATGAAAGATAATAACGGCGCCGTTCCGATATTTGCTGGTGCGCCTCCGTTAGCTGAGGGGATTTTAGTACCAAGAACCATTCTTGGTCTGTTAGATAAAGAGTATTCACCTTACGCTAAGTGGCTTCCACCAGTACCGCAAATGTATGTATATGACGCCGCTACTTTGTGTGGAGAAATAATTACCAGTGATGGCACAAGTTTCAAAAATACTGATGAACTCGACATTATCTGGAACAAGTTTGATAGAGGCACAAAATTAGCCGCTTCCATATAGAAAAACCTCACTATCATTTATTTTTAACAAAATAAAATAAGGAAAAACACATGTACGCTACAGCCACCCCTATGCGAAATGATGATGACTTCATTCAAAGCGCCAGTATTACAGCGATGATGAGGGCCGTTTTAAATAGCAAAGAGAAAGAGTTAAAAAATCCTGACTATCTTGCCAAGTTTTTTGTCCATGAATCGTGGCAGTCATTTTTAGATGATCCTGATACTTCAATAGATGTTCTAGAAAAACGAATTCCGGGTGGTGTATATTACATATTTATTCGAACAAAATATTTTGACGAGTCCTTATCAAAGTGGCTTACAAAGCATCCTGTCTCTCAAATAGTTTTACTCGGCTCCGGCTTCGATTCACGTGCATTACGTTTTGGCAAACAAACAAAGAATACAGATTTTTATGAAGTCGACCTAAGATCCATGCTTGATTATAAACGTGGCATCATTGAGTCTAATTCATTAAATATAAACAACGAAAATAATATCAGCTACGTTCCAACCAATTTTCAAAAGGATGATTTATTCACTAACTTATTCGAACAAGGCTTTGATAAACAAAAACCGACCTACTTTCTTTGTGAAGGAGTGTCGTTTTTTCTCAGCAAATCAATTATTGAAAAGCTATTTTCCGACATCTCAGCTAACACAAATGCATCAACCCAGGTGGTACTAGATTATGCTTTCCAAGACTATATTGAAGGTGATTTAAGTTACTACGGCGCTAAAGAAACGCATCAGGAGTTAGAGGCATTAAACGAACCTCACGTTTTCGGCATTAACTATAAAAATATAGAAAAATTTTTTGAAAGCATGAGATTTGAAACACGGAATAATTTTACGTCAAGTATGTTGAATGCACATTATTTGGGGAATAAGCAAGGCGATACATTGGCAAAATCCACTTCTTTTTTTGGATTAACTGAAGTCAAAGTCAGATAAAACAAAATAGGAAGTAAATTATGGAAGAATATAAATTCTTTATACTCAAAGGGTTAAATTCCAATAAACAAATATTGCATGGGCAATTGTTTATGGATATGTTGGCGCTTAGGATATCAGGTTATTTACCCTATTATGGAAATAAACTCATGCCCATTGATTTGTATGATCACTTCAGTGACCATCTAGTTCTCTGCAAAAAAGTCAATAACGAATTTGTTCCCGTGGCATGTTTAAGAACTATCCCCTATACTAAATGTACAACGAATGATGTTGAGTTTTTACCAATTAGTAGAGCCTCAGCGAGTAACCAAAAGGTGACATTGGCAATAAAGGAGCTATTACTTCTAACAAAGCTTAACTTAAACTACGGTTCAGGGTTGACTATTTCACCTGAGATTAACTCAAAAATTGAAAATTATATTATATTAAAACACATGATAGGCCTGTGTTTAATTTATCATAAAGAAAATAAAACAATGCCATTTATTATTTCGTCAATTCGCAAAACCAAAACTGACAAGTTGTTTCAGAAAGTTGGATTTAATCCATTGTGTGAAGATAATAACTATTCTCTCAAAGGTCTAGAATCCGAAGGTTTTTCAATGCTGAGATATGATTACAGTAAAGTTATGTTTGATCGCTGGACTAAAAAATCTCGCTCTCTTTGGGAAGAAAAGTCGGAAATAGGATTCATTACGAATACACATCCTGACTCTATCTCTACATCGAAAAAACAAGAGAAAGCATTAACATAGGATGTAAACTAACTTAATTTTTTTGATCTGATATACAATACCTATAATATGAATTAAGAGCTGAATTTAAACTATAAAATCAAATATTTAGCGTTCAACTAAATAATAAATACAAAATGTAGGTTTATAAGTAATTGACTTCAAAAGCTATGGCACTTTTAGTTCTTAATTCGCATTACAGTATTTAAATAACAGCTCAGTATGTGTTTCAGGGTCTTATTATCCATGCTCTAGATAAATAGTTAGAATGAGCAACAATTAGCACTAAAAGTGCCGCGGATTTTAGTCATAAGTGCGCCACATTGTAAAAAGTGGGCCAGTGGGTACACTCACTGGTCGACTAAAACACAATGTGAGAGAACTGATGAAAAAGCCCTTTACCCATCCGGCCCAGGAAGAACACTGCCTACAAGAAAGCAGGGTTTGGCAGCAAATATATAGCTGAGGCGCTAAGTAGGCACGTAAGCACCATAAAAAGAGAGCTCCATCGTGACTCAGGAAAAAAAGGTTACCGACCTCAGCAGGCGCACAGATTTGCTCAGGAGCGGCACCAGATGAAGCCAAAGGTGATCAAGATGACCGAAGAGATGCAGATGCATATAAGAGAGCACTTAAAGCAACAATGGAATCCAGAGTAAATACAAGGGCGGTTGCAGGCCTACGATGAGCCCTCAGTTTGTCCAAAGACGATGTATGATTTCATTGCACAAGACAAGGCCAATGGTAGCGATTTACACAAAAACTTGCGCCATAAAGCCTACCGCAAACGGACCGGAAAGCCGGATGTTAGGGAGCAGATACACGATCGCATTAGTATTGACGAACGCCCCGACATTGTTGATCAGAAGACTCGTATTGGCAACTGGGAGGCCGACACCATAATCGGTCAGGGCCACAAAGGCGTTCTGGTCACGTTAACAGAGAGAGTCAGTAAATTGAACCTGATTGCCCATGTCGACTCCAAACATGCTGACGTAGTGACGCAAGCAATGATTGCTATGCTTGAGCCCTATCGGGCCGACCTGCATACCATCACATTTGATAACGGTAAAGAGTTCGCCTTCCATAAAAAGTTGAAAGAAAGATTTGGCATTGAGACCTATTTTTCCCACCCTTATCACTCATGGGAAAGAGGCTTAAATGAAAACCACAATGGCCTTGTTCGGCAATACTTGCCGAAAGGCCAGCCACTGGATAAAGTAACGTGCGCACAGGTGCTGAAAATACAAATCCGGCTCAATCAAAGGCCTCGAAAATTACTTGATTTTAGAACGCCGGAAGAGGTTTATATTGAGATGGCATTAGCAGCATGAATTGGCGTGGCGCACTTATGACTAAAATCCTCGACTTCTTTAAAATAAATTTCCGTCTCTTGATTCAATGGAAACATTAATTCGATTTTAAATTTACCAATAGAAACATCTTGAACCGTACCTAACTCAACTATGGTTGAAAAAAGACTTAGTTTTTTACCTTCTATGTTAAATATTGTACTTAGAACCGGAGATGTAGACTCTAGCAGCCCCTCAACTGGAAGAGCATTTGTTAAGTTTTTTTCTAAAGTTTCTAGTTTTTCATCATCTGCAGACAAAGCGATTTCGCTTTTTAAACGAATTAACAATTGTGAAATTACCTCTGTATAATTTTCTATTTGAGACTTATCAAACTCTACATCTGTAAGTGCATCGATAATATTATTATGTTTAGTCATACCCAAATTAGACAAAAGATAACCCATGGCTTTGTTTGATCTTACAACGTTCCAGCGCCTATCAAGAACAAAAGCGGGATAAGGTAGTTGATTTGAAATTATTCTATCTAACGCACTAAATACAGGCTTCATATCTTTATGATTTTCGATTAGTTCAGTATATTTCTGTGCGTAGCCAGCCAAGTGCAATGCTCTATTAAGTTCACATCTCGGTAATGATAGAAATTGATCCAGCTTTAAAATCATATTTCTGCTTGGCGTGGATCGGCCAGTTTCGATAAAACTTAGATGTTTGGATGACAGCCCTGCTTCTAAAGCTAATTCTAATTGGCTGTAACGGCGCTTCTTCCTCCACGTTTGTAAGATGGATCCACAAGTATTCATTTTTACCCTCTCCTTTGTATAACACTACTTTCTAATTTGCTGTAATAAATAATACACGAACTATTTACCC
>QIJH01000172.1 GCA_003232725.1 Chromatiaceae bacterium
CTTGAGACAATTAATTGGCTGGTATAGCTAAAGTCTTGAGCCGCAGTTAAATGGCCCCCGGCAATGCCGGGGACTTATTAGGTTATATCCCAAGAGTACTTCCTTCAGGTACGCGAAAACCGCTAACCGGACATTGAATGCTGGCTTTGCACGTTGATGTTCGGATAAATATAGTGTCATATCCAATAACGGCTCCTGGGCGGCAGACAAATCCTTTATTAAAAATCAGCGCGCCTCAGTTGCCATCGAAAGCCGTTTTATCCCCACCCGTTTGGCAATCTCCAAAAGTTGTGCCACCGCTTCATAGGGGGCGCTGGCGTCAGATTCCAGCCGTAGTATCAGATCCGCTTCGGTGATTAGTTTATCGCTCAATGCGGTGGCGAGTGTGGTGGCTTCCACTGTGGTTTGATCAAGCTCGTATCGCCGATCGGCATACAAGGTTAAATAGTTGGCGGTGGGTGTTTTTACCGTTTGTGGAAGATTGACCTCATGTTGCACCTGATTTTAATTTGGAATGATGAGGTGTATGGCTCGACATCGATGTTACGAGGTACTACAGTCGAACGACGAGTGGTTAAACATCTTGCGAGGTAGCGATGGCTTTTATCCTGATTGGCCCTGGCATCAATAACCCAGTGCCGTTGAAAAAACTCTTTCATCATCGAGAAGTGGAGGAGACTGAAGAGATCGCACCGAAGCGTGCGATTGATGAGGCGTACCATCCGCAGCATAAATTTGAAGATGATGTGCTGGTTGCCGAGCATTTGATGAGTGGAGCTGCGCGTGCCGCTTATCAGGCTGCTGAACAGGTGCCCGTGAACAAGTTACTGGCGAGGCAGATTATGGTGTCACCAGTGATGACGCTCACGCCAGAGACCACTGTTGCTGAGGTGATGGGCCTGTTCAGGACGCGTAATTTTCGTCATCTACCCGTGGTCGCGAGTGAGGGGGGTGGTTTGGTCGGTATGGTCTCTGACCGCGACCTGTTACACCATCTTGCCGGATTAGATGTGGCGTATCATCAGCAGCCCGTGGGTGGCGGCGAGGTGGCGGTGAGTGAGTTGATGAAAACACCGCTGTTAACTGCGGGTGTTGATACCGATGTCCGCTATATCGCACGACTCTTTGTCGAGCGCCATATCGGTGCGGTACCGATTATTGATGGTGGTCAGCTAGTGGGGATGATTACCCGCAGTGATCTATTGGGCTCTGTGATGCGCCATTTTGTGCTGGAATTGTGGGCCTAGTCTACAACCAGCTTAGGCCCACTATTTTTAGCTGCAATTATATGACTGACTCAAACCCTTCAAACTGTGGTGGGCCTAGATAGATATTCTTTTTTGCACCACCCGCATTGGCATGTGCCTTTCTAAACGCTTCAGATTTAGTCCAGTGTTCAAAATCACTTTTTGATTCCCAGATGGAGTGGGAGGCAAACAGGGTGTACTCTTCGTTGGTTGCCCCCTGCAGCAGGTTAAAATCTTTAAAGCCGGGCACTTCACTGAGAAAGGTATCGCGGTTTTTCCAGATATCGATGAATGCCTGTTCGCTGCCGAGTGCGATCCTGAAACGGTTCATTGCAATGTACATAATGTTTTTCAGTCCCTGTTATTATTTAACAAACTTGAGTAGCATGCGGTCGCTTTCACCAATCGCAAGATATTTTTCTTTGTCCTTGTTACCCAGTTTAAGTCTTGGTGGCAGTGTCCACACCCCTTTTGGGTGGTTGCGATTATCTTTTGAATTGGCAAGCAATTCAGATTTAGCAACCAGTTTGAAGCCTGCTTTTTCTACCATCGCAATCGTGTAGGCCTCATTCACATAGCCTGACTTCGCTTTGCTGTTCTGTTTTACCGCTGGATTACCGCGGTGTTCTACCACGCCCAGTGTGCCGCCTGGTTTCAGTGCGGTGTACATTGCCGCCAGCACGGCATCGGCATTGCCAGCACTCATCCAGTTATGTACATTGCGGAAGGTCAGTACCATGTCAGCAGAGCCTGCGGGCGCAATATTGCTTTTGCTGGGTGGTGCCAGCACGGTTACATTTACCTTGTCATAGTTGGCTGGATCAGCGGCAAGCTTGTCATTGAAACGCTTGGCGGCACGTTTGGCCCAGTTGGCACCATCTTCGCCATCAAAACCAGCGGCGTAGTAGCTGCCGTTATCCTTTAGATAGGGGGCGAGAATTTCTGTGTACCAGCCGCCGCCGGGAGTGATTTCAACCACGCTCATATCATCTTTTATACCTAGCCAGCTAAGCGTTTCGAGTGGTTTGCGGTACGGGTCACGTGCGCTGTTTTTCTCGCTGCGGTGGTCGCCAGCAACTGCTTGTTGTAATTTGGCATCAGTGGAATCATTTGCTATGGCGGGTGCTGAGAGCATCGCCAGTAATGTAAAGCCGAGTGTAACGAAAATACTACCCTTGTTGTAGTGTGGGAATGGCGGCATGATTCTTCCTTATAGTTGCAAACATGATTATTATTATGACTATACTATCGGCTTAACCATGGCGCTACTACTGGCCCATTTAAAATTTTGCATAAGGAGGTTGTTGAATGACAAATAATGACACTCAGATGGAAGAAATAGATCGAGAAGATCTGGATCTTTCTCGAACCAGTATGCAGCGGCTACAGTGTGCTACCTGCTTGCTGGATGGCTTTCATCAAGGCCTGTTTGGTTTTCTTCATGCGCCCAAGCGCACCATTAGTGTCAGTTTTCCGGTAGAGATGGATGATGGCTCGGTGCAGGTCTTCGAAGGTTTTCGGGTGGTGCATAGCCGCGTATTGGGGCCGGGAAAAGGTGGCATTCGCTATCACGCAGATCTGACCGTGGATGAGGTGAAGTTCCTGGCGGCTGAAATGACCTGGAAATGTGCGCTGGTACATATTCCGTTTGGTGGAGCCAAGGGTGGTGTGGTGTGTGATGCTAAATTATTGAGTGAAGATGAGCTACGTCGCATCACGCGTCGTTACATCACCGAACTAGGGGATAACATCGGCCCTCACTCTGATATTCCAGCGCCAGATATGTACACCAACGCGCAGACCATGGCGTGGATCTATGACACCTATGATGTGATGCACCCGCGGCGCAATAATCGTCCGGTGGTGACCGGTAAGCCGGTTGAGTTAGGTGGCTCTCTGGGGCGACGTGAGGCGACCGCACGTGGCGCACTCTATGCGACACAGCATTTTCTTGAACAGACCACGTTGTGCGATTTTCAAAATCTTGCTGGTGCGCGCGTGGTGGTGCAGGGATTTGGTAATGTAGGGGCGATTGCGGCACAGCTGTTTAGCGAAGCGGGAGCGATTATCGTTGGCGTGAGTGATAGCCAGGGTGGGATTTACGATGAGCACGGGCTGGATGTTGAGGCGGTAATTGAATATAAGCAGGTACATCGCACGGTGGTGGGGGTGCCGGATACCATGTCGGTTACGAACGAAGATCTGTTGGAGCTGGATTGCGATGTGCTCATCCCTGCCGCGCAGAGTAATCAGATCCATAAAGGCAATGCGGCACGTATTAAAGCAAAGTTGGTGGTCGAAGCGGCTAATGGCCCTACGACTCCGGGCGCTGATGCCATTCTGTTTAGCAATGGTGTCTGTCTGTTACCTGATATTCTGGTGAATGCTGGTGGCGTAGTGGTTAGTTATTACGAGTGGGTGCAAAACTTTGAGAATGAGCAATGGGAGTTGGATGTGGTTAATCGCAAACTAAAGCACAAGATACACCAGGCGGTTGACAGGGTGATGGAGCGTTGGAGCTGCTTGTCGGCACAGACGCAGCATGAAGCGACGATGGATGCCGATGGAGAACCTTGTCATTGTAATCCCGTTGACCTGCGCACTGCTGCGCTGGTGGTATCGATTGAACATCTGGTAAAGGTGACAATGGCACGTGGTATCTGGCCTTGATACTGGCCCTAAAAAGATTGTTTTAAAGGCCGATAGGTTCAAATACAGGTGGTAGTTTTAACAGGAATTTAATTCGGTTTTAATCAGGGAGTTTTGATGAGCGAACGTACCATGAATATTACAGACCTTGCCGTGACCTTTATCGAGCCTTCATCCACTCAGCGAAAAGTGATTGAGAGACACCTTAATAAACTAGGGTTGAACAAGGTTGACTGGTTTAGCGATGGTGAATCTGCATTGAAAGATATGCATCAGTATCAGCCTGATCTGGTAATCAGCGCGATGCATCTACCCGATATGAGTGGGACCGAACTGGTTCAAAAAATGCGCGCGGATGAGGTGCTTGAGCATATCCCTTTCATGGTTGTCTGCAGTGAAAACGCTGACTATTACCTGGAACCTGCGAGGCAGGCAGGGGTGGTGGCGATTCTTTCTAAGCCGTTTGATCCAGCAGAGCTGAAAAAGGCGCTCTACTCAACGCTGGAGTTTATCGAGCCGGAGAATCTGGAGCTGGAAGAGATTGAGCTGGATGAGCTGCTAGTGTTGGTGGTGGACGATAGCATGACGGCGCGTAAGCATATTTGTCGCGTATTAAATAACCTTGGCATTATTAATATTGTACAGGCGGAGAATGGTAACGAGGCGCTTGAATGTATGGAAACGCGTCTGTTTGATCTGATTGTGACAGATTACAATATGCCGGAGATGGATGGGCGAGAGTTGACTCAGTATGTGCGAGAAAAGGGGGTGCAGAAATCAATTCCGATTTTAATGGTGACCAGTGAGGCCAATAGTAGTCAGCTTGCCGGTATTAAACAGGCGGGTATTTCGGCACTGTGCGATAAGCCGTTTGAGCCGGGTGAAGTGAGATCATTGATTAAGAAGATTTTGAGTGAATGATAGATGAGTGGTGTAGGTGATGTGAGAAACATTGGTGGTTATCACGCGCATGTCTATTTTGATGCGGTGACACTTGAGCAAGATCAGGCATTGTGCGAAAGCGCTGCCGGTTTTTTTGATGTTGAGGTGCAACGATGAGTCGCCTGCTGGCGTTATTGCTGCTGACAGGCTTTGTGGTCGTGCCTGTGGTCGCTGGTGAAATATTTAAATGCCAGGACGCGATGGGACGCGTTGCCTTTCAGGATAATCCTTGTCATACGGCTGATAGCGAAGAAAATCTCAGTAGCAAATTCTCTAGTACTGCGACAAAAAACCGGGCACCTGCTGTAGCCTTATCTGATAAAAATAGGCATCTGTTAGCGCAAGAGGCGCCTGTTAAAAAAATAGCGGGCAGTGATCACTTTGCATGGCGCTTAACAAAAGGGAAGCAACAGGGTTATCTGATGGGGTCGATTCATTTTGGAAAAGCATCGATGTATCCGTTATCAATCGTACTACTCAATGCCTTTAAAACTTCGGATGCGTTGGTGGTAGAAGCAAACGTGCTGGATGCTGACGTATTAATGGTGACGAATGCCATGATGAGTAGCGGCCTCTATCGTGATGGCTTAACGCTAGAAAAGGTGCTGAGCGCTGATCTCTGGGATGAGCTGAGTGTTACAGCCGCCGCCCTTGGTATGTCTGTTACGATGTTGAAAGGGATGAAGCCGTGGTTTGCATCGATGACATTAACGGTGATGGCCCTAAAAGGTATCGGGCTTGATGAGTCGTTAGGGATTGATCGACATTTTCTGGAGATGGCGAAGAAAACAAACAAACCGATTCGCGAACTGGAGTCAGTACAACAACAGTTGGCTCTGTTGAGTGGGTTGTCACAGAGAGTTCAAATCGCGATGTTAAAACAGACACTCCTGGATATGGAAAGCGCTGAAGCATATTTCGACACGATGCTGAATGCGTGGCAGTCTGGCGATGCTTTGGCGCTAGAGCAGTTGATTGTTGATGAAACAATGAAAACCCCCGAGATCAGTGAACTTAATCGTGTCATGATCACTGATAGAAACAGATCGATGGCCGATGGGGTTGATGCAATGTTACGCGGTGGTTGCAACTGTTTTGTGGTTGTCGGTGCGGGACATCTTGGTGGTGAACAAGGAATGATTGAGCTGTTACAACTGAAGGGCTATCGGACAGAGCAGTTGTAGCGCTATCCAGTGTTAAAATCTTTGTAACTATTCAGCATAGCTGAAAATGGGGCGTAACTGTTCAGATTACCCCTGAAATTCGTCAGTTCAAGGCGAAAAATGTGAGTTTACTTTTAACACCGAAATGGCGGATTTCAGGGATGAGCTGAATAGTTACAAATCTTTTACCGTATCTGAGTGCCTTAGTTAATGCCTCTGGAGGAGATAATCGGTCATTCTTGATAATTATCTGACTACTCCGCGTGGTTATTTTCATTAGTGGATAAATTTATTCCTACTCTTTATGGTGGGGCTATTAGCCATCAGATGGACAGCTTTTAATGCTAAGTTGAAAGGAATGGGGTTAATTAATCTGTATTATGTTAAGGGCACCTCTATTAATTCATGAACGCGCAGCTTAAATTCCAAATCCGCTCCATCAGCGTTGTCAATTTTGGCAATAGTCCCGCTATTACCTACTATTGACGCCTTGATGTAACAAATTTTGAATTCAATCTGCCACGTCCAGAATTAATAGAGGTGCCCTTAAGTGAAATATTGTCAGATATACCCAAAGCGTTTGAGATTTAGGTGTTAATAGCGCGCCAATATTTGCTCTCAGCGAGGCGTGACAACGCAACATAGCCATTCTATGTCAGGCGGAACAACGAAGCTGAGGGCGAATAGGGGCGT
>QIJH01000103.1 GCA_003232725.1 Chromatiaceae bacterium
GCCAAAAGCATGCCGGAATGACGGGAAACGCTTAAGCCCACCATTCACGCAGCCTGCGGCTATGGGCTTTCCACTAGCGGCCAACCTTTATGATGGGTGTCTTGTTTGTATTAAGCAGTTCCTGGAAACCCATCAGGTATTTATTTCACGCACAGTATTGCTAGAGAGTGAATAGGTGTTGTGTTCCATCTATACCGCTCTTGATATGCACTCGTTTCATAAGAATATTTGCGGGGGCCACTAAGCCACTAACCAGTGCCATCAATCCCATGGCAAAATTCATGATGGCGATTGCTAAACAGTACTCTTGGCATAACTCGCCACATCCATATCAACCACCTCAACAGTCACCACATCGACTGCCCAACGCTGGTTTCTGATTGCAACCAAAACAGCATTGCTTAATGATTTTTTCTGCGCATCACACCGCCCGAATTTTATCCGTAACTGCGCATGAATAAAGGAATCATCGTCACTGCCCACGCGGTAAAATCTGACCGGAACCGCACGAGTCTTAATGTGCTCATCAGGAAACAGTTCACTCAGCAGAGCCGCATCATGCACCGCATCCAGTAACGCAGAAACTTGCGCTTCTGTCGCAAGTGTCTCTGAATATTCGATAATCAAGTGCGGCATCAGCGCCTCACCTGAACCCGGTTATTCGTATCTCGACTGCTACGAATCAACGCATCACCCACAGCGCTATCCACTGACTTTACCAGCCGGTCATAGAGCAGTACATTGACCGCGCCTGCCAGATTCATACAACCCACCGTAGGCACATAAACAACGGCATCCGCACGGTCAATAATCGACTGATCAATCGTGCCGTCTTCCGGGCCAAAAATGTAGAGTGCGTAGTCAGGGTGCTGGTATGCTGGCAATGGCGTCGCCCCTTCCACCAGCTCAACGCAGACAATCTTTGTATTCGGCGCAAGGTCTGTCACCTCAGTCAGCCCGCTCAATAAACTTTCAACACGGCCTAAAGGAATCTTCTCCTGCACCCCTTTCGTATCGGTATTTAAGCGCGCAGCACGCGCGTAACGATTACCGGTATAACAGACGGCGTCCACCCGGTAACAGCCCGCAGCGCGCATCACAGAACCGACATTAGAAGGGCTTTTAGGGTTAATCAAGCCAATCGTGACTTGTTGTTTTTTCATCTAATCGATCAACCCTTCTATCAACCCCGGCAGCGGCATAGAAAGCTCAAGCCGTAGCTTGCCGTTATGCACATCAACAGCGGAAAGCACGCGTCGCGCCATCTTCTGTTTGAGATCGTTATCTTGCAACTGATAAACCAGGATAACCGGCAGAGACTGTTTCATCAACTGCTGTAGTGCCAGTTTAACGGTGGCGCTAATCTCAGCTGGCATGTCATAAAGTTTAAGGTTTTTTATTTTAGGATCACGCAGGTAAAACTCACCGGTTTTATGACGGTATTCAAGCTCCCCATCGATCAGACCACGCCCTTCGCCCGTCAGAATCCCCGGCACAGTCGCCAATACCGAAAATGCCAGGCCAATGCGCCCCGTTGCTGGCTCAAGCGACACCCTCGGGTCGTGGGCCGTTAACATCACAAATGGCGTGATATGTTTAAGCGGAAAATACGCCGCCACCGTTTCCTGTACTTCAGCCCTGGTTAGCTCGATGGTGTAGGCCACAGCCATTGAACTCTGCAGCGCAAACAGCACCAGCGTCATAAAAAAACCGCGTGCAGACCGGTAAGATTTCATCCTGAGCTTCCTGATTATGGGTAATAGCCGCCATTATGACTGGGCAGGCAAAGATCTGCCACGCTTAAAAAAACCGGCATCATCAATATCACCGGGCATCACAATAATATCCAGCCTCTTTATTTATGGTAGTCTCACTAACTAAACACATCATTGTAACCATATGTTTTATATGGTTTTTGAAAAAGAGATTGAGCTGAAAAACATAAACCTTATGCCCGGGAGTCAGACGGTCAGATGAAAAAAAAGCCGTTTGCAAGCGCGGATGAAATCAAGCCAGCGCTTGATAAAAACAGACTGGTCGCCAAATTACGTGAAATTTTACCGCGTGACGCAGTACTCTTTGACGAAGAGGACCTACGCCCTTACGAATGCGATGCGCTCTCTGTCTACCGCAAACTGCCCATGATCGTCGTACTGCCCGGCACGATTGAGCAGGTGCAAGCGATTATCCGTCTCTGTTTTGCAGAAAACGTACCGGTGATTGCTCGCGGTGCGGGCACCGGTCTCTCTGGCGGTGCCACCCCGGTTGGCGATGGCGTTATCTTAAGCCTCGCAAAGTTTATGTCTATTCTCAAGATCGATCCACTGGCACGCTCCGCCGTGGTTCAACCCGGCGTGCGTAATCTAGCAATTTCTCAGGCCGTTGCGGCACACGGGCTCTATTACGCACCCGACCCTTCATCACAGATCGCCTGCACCATTGGCGGTAACGTCGCAGAAAATTCCGGCGGCGTCCATTGCCTCAAATACGGCCTTACCGTGCACAATGTGCGCAAGGTAAAAATCGTGACGATGGCAGGTGAACTCATCACACTCGGCAGTGATGCGCTGGATAGCAGTGGTTATGACCTGCTGGCACTGATCAACGGCTCAGAGGGAATGCTTGGGGTCATAGTAGAAGTCACGGTAAAACTCACTCCCGTGCCGGCTCGTGCCCAGGTGGTACTCGCCGCCTTTGATGATGTGGTTAATGCCGGTATTGCAGTCGGCAAAGTTATCGGTGCAGGGATTATCCCCGCAGGCCTTGAGATGATGGACAGACTGGCAGTACAGGCAGCGGAAGACTTTGCTCAGGTCGGCTATCCCACCGATGCAGCAGCGATTTTGCTGTGTGAACTTGACGGTACCCACGAAGAGGTCGCTGAACAGATATTGATTGTGCGCGAGATGATGCAGCAATGCCATGCGACCGAGGTAAGAACCGCACGTGATGAAGCGGAACGTGAAGCGTTCTGGAAAGGCCGCAAGGCCGCCTTCCCCGCTATCGGTCGTCTCGCACCCGATTATTACTGCATGGACGGTACCATTCCGCGTAAACACCTGCCCTATGTACTGCGCCGTATGGCTGAACTCTCGATTGAATATGATCTGCGTGTCGCCAATGTCTTTCATGCCGGTGACGGTAACCTGCACCCATTGATTCTTTATGATGCCAACGTGCCCGGTGAGCTCGCACGCACCGAGGCCTTTGGCGGAAAAATACTGGAACTTTGCATTGAGGTCGGCGGCAGCATCACCGGTGAACATGGTGTTGGTATTGAGAAACTAGATCAAATGCATCTACAATTTAACGATGAAGAGTTAATACAGTTTCATGCCGTTAAACACGCCTTTGATCCCACCGACCTGCTTAACCCCGGCAAAGCCGTACCGACACCAAAGCGCTGTTCTGAATATCGCCAACTGCCCACACAAGGTCAAAACAGATCATCACAAAATGGCGCTCAACAGGCATGAATCAGGATCTCAGTGAGCGCTTACAACAGCAGGTACTCAACGCCGCTAACACCAGCCAGCCACTGCAAATAAAGGGGAGTGGCAGCAAAATATTTCTGGGCCATGTTGCCGCTGGCGCAACCCTGGATGTCAGCGCTCATCGCGGCATTGTCAGTTATGATCCGGTAGAGTTGGTGATCACCGCGCGTGCCGGCACACCACTGCGTGAACTTGAGCAGACCTTGAGTGATGCAAACCAGATGCTCCCTTTTGAACCACCGCACTTTGGTTTAAATACAACACTTGGCGGCACCATCGCCTGTGGTCTCTCCGGCCCTGCTCGCCCCTTTAATGGCTCTGTGCGCGATTATGTGCTTGGCGTTAAAATGATCAACGGTCGCGGTGAAATCCTGAGTTTTGGTGGACAGGTGATGAAAAACGTCGCGGGTTATGATTGTTCACGGCTAATGTCGGGGGCAATGGGCACCCTTGGCGTGATCCTGGAGGTCAGCCTTAAAGTACTACCCAAACAGGCTGCCGAGATTACGCTAGTCAATAAAACTTCTCTACCACAGGCACTCGATACTATGAATCACTGGGCAGGTAAATCACTGCCACTCAGTGCCGCCTGTTACGATGGTGAACATTGTTACCTGCGCCTGAGTGGCGCTAAAACAGCCGTCGAAAGTGCACGATTATTGATCGGTGGCGAACAGCATGCCGCTAGCCATGCCTTCTGGCAAAACGTCAAAGAACATCAACACCCGTTCTTTCAATCTGAACAGCCGCTATGGCGCTTATCACTGCCAGCCGAGGGACCTCCCCTCGACATTCCCGGTGAGTGGTTTATCGACTGGTGTGGTGCACAGCGCTGGCTACTGAGTAATAGCAGCGCTGAAATAATTCGGCAACAGGCGCAACAGGCAGGCGGTCATGCCACGCTGTTTCGGCGCGGCCCCGCCGCCGCCCATACAGAGACATTTCAATTACCCGCGGATGGGGTCATGCAACTGCATCACCGCCTGAAACAGGCGTTTGATCCCGCCGCTATTTTCAACCCCGGCCGCCTCTACCCGGGCCTGTAGTATTCGAACCAGCCAACAGCGATATCACACGGATTTAATCTATGCAGACCCAACTGCCAGACGAGTTTAAAGACAACAACATTGGCAAAGAAGCCGATGCCATTTTACGCAGCTGTGTTCATTGCGGTTTCTGTAACGCCACCTGCCCCACCTACCAGCAACTGGGTGATGAACTGGATAGCCCGCGAGGCCGTATCTATCTCATCAAGCAGATGTTAGAAGGCAACGCCGTCACCACCAAAACACAGACTCACCTTGATCGCTGTCTCACCTGTCTCGCTTGCGAAACCACCTGCCCCTCCGGGGTAAAATATGGTCGACTGATTGAGATTGGCCGTGAGTATATCGATAAAAAAGTAACCCGCTCGCTGCCCGACATCCTCACTCGCAAAGCGTTACGAACTATTCTACCGTACCCGCAACGATTGTCACCGTTTATCAAACTGTCACAAATCATAAAACCGGCATTGCCAAAGAGCTTAAAGCGAAAGCTACCCAACGTGCAGGCAACGCTATCGATGCCAACCACACAACATCAACGCAAGATGATTACGCTGGCTGGCTGTGCACAATCAGTGGTTAAACCCGGCACCAATGGCGCAGCAGCAAAGATACTCGATAGACTTGGCATCACGCTGACGATACCACCCAGCACAGGTTGTTGTGGTGCAGTCAGTTACCATCTGATGAAACATGAAGAAGGGCTGGGCTTTATGCGACGCAACATCGACGCCTGGTGGCCACTCATAGAGAGTGGCCATGAAGCGATTATCATCACTGCCAGTGGTTGCGGTGCCATGGTGAAAGAGTATGGTGCAGCACTCAAAGATGATCCGGTCTATGCAGACAGAGCAGCAAAGGTTTCAGCACTGGCAAAAGACCCCAGTGAAATCATCACCGGTGAAGAGCTATCATCACTGCAATTAAACATACCCGATAAAAAGATCGCCTTTCAAAGCCCCTGCACTCTGCAACATGCACAACAACTCGGTGGCCATGTCGAAGCGCTGCTAACAAAACTCGGCTTTGAGCTCGCCATCGTAACCGACGACCATCTCTGTTGTGGCTCTGCTGGAACTTACTCGATTCTGCAACCGAAGATGTCACAGACGTTACTGGAAAATAAACTCACCGCGTTGATGAATGATCAACCGGATATCATCGCCACCGCCAACATTGGCTGTCACATGCAGCTGGAGACTAAATCAGTAGTGCCGGTTAAACACTGGCTGGAGTTGATTGCGGAAGCAATTGTTTAAGTGCTCGTAGCGCTGTATTAATACGAGATCATTGTATCAATGGCGATAGAGAGCACTCCAATAATTATGCGTGCCATTTTCTGACGGTGCCTCGCCACTGCCATACATCACAAATGCACTTAGCGATAAAAGTGCCGGTGGCACTTGTATGAATATATATCTCGGATGTAACTACTCAGCCTAATATTCAACCAGGTATTTGTTAACAGCAAAAACTTGGCAACTCGCCATCAAAAAGTAGCACTAATGCTTGACTG
>QIJH01000126.1 GCA_003232725.1 Chromatiaceae bacterium
AGTCAGTACGCATATAACTGATCAGACCAATCGCTTCGTCACCAATATCGATACCTTCATAGAGCTGTTGCGCGGTACGCATGGTGCGCTGCGCAGTAAAACCGATCTTGCGTGACGCCTCCTGTTGCAACGTCGAGGTGGTGAACGGTGCGGCCGGGTTGCGCCGACGTTGCTTCTTTTCGACCTTCTCAACGGTCAATTTTCCTGCGGCCGCTTTGTCGATCGCCTGATGCGTCTTGGTGGCGGTCTTTTCATCGGTGATGCTGAACTGCTCTAGCTTCTCACCTTTGTAATGGGTCAGTTTGGCGCTGAAGAGCTCTTTTTTCTTTTTGTTATTCGTTTGGAGGTCGGACTCCATGGTCCAGTATTCGCGCTTCTCAAAGCGTTCGATTTCATCTTCGCGCTCGGCGATCATGCGCAGCGCGGGGCTCTGTACGCGTCCGGCGGAGAGGCCGCGACGAATCTTTTTCCATAGTAAGGGTGAAAGATTAAATCCTACCAGATAATCAAGCGCGCGACGTGCCTGCTGTGCATTGACCATGTCAATCGAGAGTTCGCGAGGGTTGGCGACTGCATCGTTGACCGCCTTTTTGGTGATCTCATTAAAGGCAATACGATAAACGTTGATATTTTTGAATGCCTTTTTCTTTTTCAGGATTTCCAGCAGGTGCCATGAAATTGCCTCACCTTCCCTGTCCGGATCTGTTGCGAGATAGAGGTTTTCAGCCTTTTTCAGCGCCTTGACGATGGCATCGGTATGTTTGGCATTTTTTTCGATGAGCTGATATTTCATCGCAAAGTCATTTTCAGGGTCGACAGCACCCTCTTTGGGCAATAAGTCGCGCACGTGGCCGTAAGAGGTTCAGCGTCTTTGACTTTGCCGGTGATTCTACGATGACAAGGTTTTTGCTCATTCAGGGTGCCGTACAATATTAGGTTGATGGGTCGGGTAACAAACCGGGCTGGTCACGCCGGATTACATATTACCCGGTTAGCGGCATTGCTCACTATGTGATTAAGTCGGATTTTAGTGGAGTGTCGTTTCCATGTCGTCGAAAACGATATCTTCCACCCAGCTATAGGCGGCTTCCTGACCCGGTTGGTTGAAGAGCACCATTAAAACGATCCATTTCATATCGTCAATGTCGATACTAATGGTTTCAAGGGCTAGCGCGCGTTCGATGATGAGTTCGCGGGTGATGGGCGTCAATACATTGGTCTGCTCAAGGAAAAGCAGAAACCCGCGGCTTTCGGTTTCGAGCCGCTCAAGTTCGCTGGTACTGTAGACGCGCATGGTGCCTGGAGTCGAGAGGATCTCTTTCTGTCCAAGGGCACCTGCTTCGCGCTGATCAGAGAGATCTTCAAGCCAGCGGAAGGCTTTACCTATCTCGCCTTGAGAGAAGCCGGCCTCTTCGAGGCGAATTTTTAATGAATCATGGTCCGGGCTGACTTCTGACTCTTCATTAATATAGTGCTCGAAGAGATACATCAGCACGTCCAGCATGTTTTCTTTCATCAAATAGCCCTTAGTTCCCAGCGTTCATCCCGTTGCGCACATAGTGGCCGCCTAGGGTCGTTTTTACGTAATTATGTAGTTCAAGGATTAGCAGGATGGCGGAAAGTTCCTCTGCAGTCAATTCGGTGCGTTCTACTAAGGTATCGATGGAGCTAGGATCAAAGCCGAGGCGGCTTAAAACCTTCTGTTCTTTGTGGTTTAAGGGTTTTGAAAATAGCGGCAGGGTGGTCGGTTGTTCAGGTGACGGTATGATGCTGCTTAGCGAACCGAGTTCTTCTATAATATCTTTAGTATTTTCAACGAGTTTAGCGCCTTCTCTCAGTAGTGAATGAGACCCGCGAGCGAGCGGATTGTGGATCGATCCGGGGATTGCAAAGACCTCTCGCCCTTGCTCCAGGGCACTTCGAGCGGTGATTAAAGAGCCGCTGCGCAGGGCCGCCTCTGTGACCAATACGCCAAGGCTCATGCCGCTGATAATTCGGTTACGGCGCGGAAAGTTTTCAGCGAGTGGTGGCGTGCCGAGCGGGAATTCAGTGACAAGCGAGCCATTTTGGAGGATCTTCTCCGCCAGCATGCGGTTGCTTTTAGGGTATCGGTGGTCGGGGCCAGTACCCATTACCGCGATGGTGGTGCCGTTGCTTGCCAATGCACCTTTGTGGGCGGCTGTGTCGACCCCTAATGCCAGGCCGCTGGTGATTGCATAGCCGTGGCGAGTGAGGTCTCGTGCAAAGGCGAAGGTATTTTCAGCGCCGTCAGGGCTGGGGTTGCGACTGCCGACGATGGCAACCTGTTGTCGAGAGAGTGTTGCGACATCACCTTGAATAAATAACAAGGGTGGCGGGTCTATGATTTCCTTTAATAATACTGGGTATAGCGGGTCGGTGCAGGTAATGATGTGGTTGCCTGGCTGGCGTTGCCAATAGAGTTGTTTTTCGACTTGAGGCCAGTCTGGTGTTGCTAGCTGCGACGCGACGTTTTTTGGTATGATTTTTTTATCAATCAGCTGCTCAGGGCTTGTGTTAAAGATCTCCCGTGGTGAGCCAATGTGGCTTAACAGGGTTTGAAAGCGACGCGTGCCGATACCCGGGGTGAGCAGCAGTGCTAGCCAATAGGCAAGCTCATCTTCTGCAGCAGAAATTCCTTTTTCTGGTTTCATCGTCTGAGGCTGATATGGGCGCGAACGATACTGTGTTCGTCCTGTTCCTCTCTCGTTTTGGTTTAACCCATTTGGCGCCGGGTTATGGATTCCTCACCATATCATAGAGGCGAATGTCGCGCGATGCTTCCATTACCAATGCGTAACTGAAGCGATTTAAGGTGCGCACGACCATCATGATCCCCGCTCGTTCATCGGGTAATTGAATCATTTCGCCTGTGAGAGGGTCAGGCACTCGTCGGCCTTGCTGGAAGACAGCGAGAATATTGCCAGTTTTTAGTCCATCCACGGTGCCAATATTGACGACGGCAATCTGAAATTGTGAGACGCGTGTGATACCCGATGGGACGGAGATGATCTGCCCGCTAACTTGTTTGCCAGGTGCCTTGGGGTAGAAGTTTTGGCTTATACCCTGTTGTCGGCTCGGTATTAAGCGGTCGCCGACGAGGACCTCTTTGGCTGAATGTTTAATTCGCAGCGTGGCAGGGTCACCAAATGCTTCGACTCTGGCGGTGGCGAGTTTGACTGCTTCGTAACCCAGGATATCTTTTTTGTGCTTTGGATTGTTGTAATAGGGGGTTCCAGGGCGAATGATGTCGAATTCAGAGTAGGTGTTGGGGAGGCCCCGCACATAGATCTTATGGTCGTTACCACTGATGAGCCGTCCCTCTTCACTTGCGGTGATATAGGCGGCATGCTCAACCTCTTCTGGCGTCATGATGGTAGGGTGATCAAGAAACTGACGTATCGCATCATATGGGATTGAGGGTATGGCGAAGTCCAGTTTGGAGACGCGTGGAAATGGAGAGAGAATGGTCGTTTTTGAGTCACCAGGCGCTCTTTCAGATACGCCGCGATTAACCTTTAATACTGGTCTGCCATCTACATAGCTTAGAAAAATGATGTCTCCTGGGTAAATCAGGTGGGGATTTTCCAGTGCTGGGTTTACTTCCCAGATCTCTGACCAACGCCATGGGTCCTGCAGAAATTTTGCCGATATATCCCATAGCGTGTCCCCTTTGACGACGGTATGTTGGTCAGGGTGCCCTTTCTTGATCGTAACACTGTCTGCGACCGTCGCTGCCGATGGCATTAGCAGCGCGAGCGCTAACAGGCTGGGTAAGGTATATCCTTTAAACATGAACGCCTCTTTCATTATCAATGACCATCATCATGGCAATACCCTGTTTTCGACCGAGTTTAGTGGAAACCTTAATGCACACCAATATATAGCGTGAATGGGGTAAAATTCTGTATCATCACGCCCTTTGATCACTTTAAAATTAATGATATTTAACAGGTTAGCGGACAGTTCATGGCACTTCTTCACATTTTGCGTTACCCCGATCCACGTTTACGGCTGATTTCTACGCCGGTTGAGGTGGTGGATGATGAAATCCGCCAGCTGCTGGATGATATGTTGGAGACCATGTATGCCGCACCAGGCATTGGTTTGGCGGCACCACAGGTGGATGTGACAAAGCGGATTATCACCGTTGATGTCTCACCTAAAGGGGATGCGCCGGTCTGTTTGATTAATCCTGAAATTATTTTGTATGACGATAAAGAGGTGATGGAAGAGGGGTGCCTCTCTGTGCCGGGGGTTCATGAAAACGTGGAGCGCGCCAGCCAGATCAAGGTGAAGGCACTGGATCGTGATGGCACATCGATTGAGCTGGAGGCAGAGGGGTTGTTATCGGTCTGTATCCAGCATGAGACTGATCACCTAGACGGCAAGATGTTTGTAGACTATCTCAGTGAGATCAAACGTAAACGGATTCAGAAGAAAATGGAAAAGCAACGCCGCTTTTCGATGTAGTCAGGTAAGTTGATCAGCTAGCGTGACTGATGGGGAGAGAAGTTTGAAACCATTGCGAATTATTTTTGCCGGTACTCCTGCGTTTTCGGCGGTGGCATTGCATGCACTGTTGGTGTCTGAGCATGAGGTGTGTGCCATCTATACGCAACCAGACCGCCCCTCCGGCCGCGGCCGTAAGCTGACCGCTGGGCCAGTGAAGCAGGTGGCGTTAGATAATGATGTGCCGCTCTACCAGCCGTTGACGTTGCGTGATGTCGATGTGCAGGCAGAATTGAAGGCGCACGAGGCGGATGTGATGGTGGTGGTGGCTTACGGGCTGATTTTGCCTGTCGAGGTGCTGCAGGCGCCGCGCTATGGTTGTATCAATATTCACGCGTCATTGTTACCACGTTGGCGTGGCGCAGCTCCGATTCAGCGCGCCATCATTGCTGGAGACACTGAGAGTGGTGTGACTATTATTCAGATGGATAAAGGGCTTGATACCGGTGCGATGCTAGAAAAACGCACTTGTAAAATCGCTGAGGATGACAGTGGCGGCCATTTGCATGATCGCCTGGCTATACTGGGTGCCGAGGCGCTATTGAGTACTTTGGTGAAAATCAGCGATGGTTCGGTGAGTGGCGAGGTGCAGGATGATGGACTGTCGTGTTATGCCAGCAAGATTGATAAAAAGGAGGCGTTGGTAGATTGGAGTCGTCCTGCGCTGGAGATTCGCCGCCAGGTCAGTGCTTTTAACCCGTGGCCAGTAGCTTATACGCTGCTACCGGATGGGCAGCGTTTGCGACTTTGGCAGGCGGTTGCGATCTCGGGTGACAGTAATTCAGTGCCGGGTACCGTGGTCGAAGCCAATAAAACAGGAATCGATATCGCCACCGGTGATGGGTTACTGCGGTTGTTACAGGTGCAGCTGCCGGGAGGGCGTCAGGTTAGTAGTGGTGATTTTTTGAATGCTTATGCGCTGAAGATTAGCGTCCAATTGGGCGAATAATGGCTGACGTGAAAAAACAGATGAAGGCGCGGGTGGTGGCAGTCAAGGTGCTGCTACGGGTGATGGTTGATGGCCGTTCACTCAGTGCATCGTTGCCTGAGCAGTTGGCAACACTTTTCGATCCAAGTGAACGGCCGCTGACGCAGGAACTCTGTTACGGGGTGATGCGTTATGGCGGGCGGCTGGAGGCAGTGGTGCAGCAGCTATTAAATAAACCGCTTAAACGTAAAGACCGTGATGTTGAATGTTTGATCTTGCTGGGGCTCTATCAATTAATCTATATGCGCATCCCGCCGCACGCGGTGGTGGCGGAGACCGTTGAAGCGCTCAATTCAATGGGTAAGCCGTGGGCCAAAGGGCTGGTCAATGCGCTGTTGCGAAATTTTCAGCGCGGTGAACAAAAGTTATTAGCGCAGGCGGATAGCACCCCGGCGGGGCAATATGCCCATCCACCCTGGTTATTGAAGATGATTCAGGCGTGTTGGCCTGATGAGTGGCAATCGATTGTCGTAGGCAATAATCAATATCCACCGATGGTGTTGCGTGTCAATTCAACGCATGGTTCACGCAATGAGTATCTTCAGCGTCTGCAAAATGAAGAGATGGCGGCAACTGCGATGGCGCATGTGCCTTCGGCAATTATGTTGGCGCAGTCGATCGATGTGGAGCGATTGCCAGGCTTTAGTGACGGGCACGCCTCAGTGCAGGATGGCGCGGCGCAACTGGCGGGATGGTTGTTGGATCTTCAGCCGGAGCAGCGCGTGTTAGACGTCTGTTCGGCGCCGGGTGGCAAGTGCTGCCATATTCTTGAGCAAGTACCGCAGGTGGCAGAGTTGGTGGCGATTGATATTGATGAACAGCGTCTGCAACGTGTGCGTGAAAATCTGGCACGTCTTAAACAACAGGCGAAGGTTGTTTGTGGTGATGCTCGTCATCCCGATGAATGGTGGGATGGCCAGCCGTTTGAGCGCATCCTGCTTGATGCGCCCTGTTCTGCCTCCGGCGTGATACGTCGTCATCCCGATATTAAACAGTTGCGTCGTGAAGAAGATATTGAGGTGCTAGTTGCATTGCAAGGTGAGATACTTGAGGCGATGTGGCCGTTGTTAGCGCCGGGTGGCCTGCTGCTCTATGCAACCTGCTCTATTTTGCCACAGGAAAATCACCTTCAGATTGAAAGATTCCTGGAAACCCATCATGATGCAACGGCACCGAAAGTGTTGGCTTCGTGGGGGCGTGCTATGCCGGTAGGACGACAGATTCTTCCCGGTGATGATGGCATGGATGGTTTTTACTATGCGTCATTGGATAGGGAATGTACTTAAGCGTCACAGTGAATCAGCAAGGGATGATTAGCCGACTATTGCGTCAGGTGATGCTGGGTATTGCTGGTGTGTTGTTGTCACTGTTTTCTAATTTTGCCATGGCCGAGACGCGTTTTGATATCTCAGAGGTAAAGGTCAAGCTGGTTGATAAGGTTTATTACCTCAATGCACGTATTGATTATGAATTAAGTGACAAGGTATTAGAGGTGATGCATCG
>QIJH01000024.1 GCA_003232725.1 Chromatiaceae bacterium
ATTGGGCTTTCAACTGCAATATTAAATGCATTGATATACCTTGTAACATCCACACAGTATTACATGGCGGCGGGCACAGGGGCCCGCTCTAGGAGCCTGCCGGGTTTAGGTGATCGTAGCGAGGGAAGACATTTCGGCCCATTTTTTTGATCGTTTGAGGCGCACCCCAAGGGCATTTCCGTTGGGCAAATATTGGACATATTCAACAAAAAGGATCAAAAAAATGGGCCGAAATGGCTGTTACCCAAAGGGCACCATTTCCGGGGGAATTCTTGAAGCCTGTCATGGTTTTCCTGTTAAAATATGATGAGCAATGGGCGAGAATAGGAATTTCAAATATGGCTTTAGATCAACTCAAGGCATTTTTAATTAAAATGCAGTCTGAACCCGCACTTAAAAACGAGGTGCTGGCATCAGCAACTGCAGACGATGTTGCACGAATAGCACTAAAACTTGGTTTTGAGTTTTCAGGTGATGAATTATTGAGAATGTCAGGTAAGAAAGTTGGCCGGGTTACCGTTAAAAAAAACGATCTTCCCGGCGAGTACCATTAAATGCTTTTTGAATAGATGGTCAGTTAGTTATCTCTAACAGAATAAGGCCTTTGCACAGTGCCATCACGAGTAGAAACACAATCCAGCCTGTAGAAATTAAATGCTAGGCCGCCTCATCCAACGCATCAATATTCTCGCCACCAAAGGCTTCAAATAGCTGCTTGATGAAGAGTGATAGTTCAAGCGTCATGATTGAGAAATCAACATCAAAGCGTGCAGCCGCATCGTCTGCTGCTACATCATCCACCTGCTCCTGAACAATCTCCAGAAAACGGATACGTTTGATGGCGAAGTTTTCATCCAGCACGAAGGTAATTCGGTCTCGCCAGTTAAGTGCCAACTTGGAGACCAGCTTGCCCTCTTTAAGATGTAGCTTCACTTCTGGGCTACCAAGATCCAATCGTTTACAACGCACCACGCTGCCCTCGATATCTGCGGCGCGCAATTCACATTCATCTTCAACGCCAAACTCAGGTGGGTGACTGTTTTTGGTAAGCCACTCAGTCATCACCGCATATGGTGCTTCATTCGGGGTCGGTGGTATCACTGGCAATGAGCCGAGGGTTTTACGCAGCAGCGCGGTGAACTCTTCGGCCTTTCCGGCCGATGAGGTATCCACCACTAATAGCCCCTCTTTGGGATCAATAAAGGCGAAGGTATGGATGGTGCGGCTAAGCGCACGTGGCAGTAGCTCAGTCATCACGTCATCGCGCAGGTTGTCTCGCTCTTTTTTACGCACCTTGCGCGCCTGAGTATCTTCGATCTTTTCAACACGCTCATTCACATGCTCTCGCACCACAGAAGCGGGCAGAATCTTCTCTTCTTTGGTGGCACAGATCATCAAAAAGCCGTTAGCGGCATGTACCAGCATTTCACCCTTGCGCCCCAGCGGCGAACCCCACCCCTGACACATCTCTTCATGCGGCCCACAGAGGCGGCTTGGTTTGGTCTGCAACGAGGCCTCAAGCGTTTCAGCATTATATTCAAACGGTTTGGTAAAACGGTAAAGCTGCAGGTTTTTGAACCACATAAGTATTCATCAATTGAGTTAGCGCACAACGCGGAAAGAGGATTATAACGACACTCTGCGGCGGGTGTCACTGCCTCTTTATACTTGACTTCTGTAACTCATTGATGGTGCATGAGGTGCCTGTTATGAAGACTATTGAACGCCAGCAATGGTGATCGATGGTGAATATATGGCCAACTAAGGGTATGATATCGCCTTCTGTAATCTGTTGAATAGAGCGTTGAGATGAACAAAAAAACGGCCGTTCTTAATTACATCATGCGTAGGCAACGCAATCGCCGGATCAAAATGGCGTTCTTTGCGGTTGTTATCGCCGGGCTGATGGGCTGGGCGCTTACCTATTCTCAGCAACAGGCTTTTTCGCTGACACCGCCAGCACCTGGGCAGGCCCAGCAGGGTACAGCAACTCATAGTGACACGCCAAAGAGCGACTCAGAATAAGCGCAATCCTGGCGATTGATTAGACAGAGCTAAACAACACCCCGATACGACGATTTTTTCATCCTCGAAAGCAGAGAAATCATACCGGCCTTGCTATGCCTTATTTCAATATGAGACCATCAAGGATTAATCATTATTTTCACGTTTCACAAGGCCTCGAATGAGGGGCTCCGCAAGGATAATATAAGTATATGAAAACTGTAGATGCTCTAGTCGTAAAACTGCTGCAACTGGTCGTTACCACCTTTTTCCTGTTTGTGTTGTCACTATGGTACGGCTCTATTTTGCTGGCACCACTGGCAGTCTGGTACAATTTAAGTACTTTTCTTGGCGGCGGAATTTTCGCTACATTGGTCGCGGGCGGACTCACCCTGGGACTAGGCTACTATATCGCCAGACTACCAGGGCTCGTCGATACCATGATCAAACCTGGCGTTGAGATGTACAAAATCGCGCTCTCGACTGTTTGCGGTATCGGACGCGTGGCCAACACCATCAATCCTAAAGCTGAAACAGAGAAAAACGAAGGCAAACCGACTGACAGCACTGCTAGCGCCGACGCCAAGTAAGGCGTCACAAAAAAGCCCCTGAGACAATATTCTCTCAGAGGCTTTTTTATTGATGCAGCAGTGACTTAAGTGCCACTTTTCATCTATTACTTCTATTACTGAAACGGGTGACGCAGTACCATAGTCTCATCACGGTCTGGCCCTGTTGAGATCACATCAACCGGCACCTCCACCACCTCTTCAATACGCTTTAGATAGGCCACTGCATTCGCTGGTAGATCCTGATAACGCTTCACCCCGTAGGTGGTCTCGCTCCAGCCCGGCATATCAACATAGACTGGTTCGCAATTAGCGAAGGCTTCAGCACCATCCGGCGGCACCAGCTTCTCAACGCCATCATATTTGTAACCAACACAGATGCGAATGGTATCAAGCCCGTCAAGCACATCCAGCTTGGTGATACAAAGCCCTGAGACACTGTTGATCTGTGCCGCACGACGCAGTGCGACCGCGTCGAACCAACCACAACGGCGCGCACGACCAGTGGTTGAGCCAAACTCATGGCCACGCTCAGCCAGGTGGCCACCCACCTCATCAGCCAGTTCCGTTGGGAATGGCCCAGAGCCAACGCGTGTGGTATAGGCCTTGGTGATGCCCAGAACATAGTCAAAACCAAGCACACCCATACCACTGCCGGTCGCAGCACTACCCGCAGTGGTATTCGATGACGTGACAAACGGATAGGTTCCGTGATCAATATCCAGCAGCGTGCCCTGCGCACCTTCAAACATAATGCTCTTACCCTGCTTTTGATACTGTGCAATCAATTCAGGTACGTCATCGATCAACGGCTCAAGAATCTCCTGCATCGCCATCGCCTCATCCAATACCTTCTGAAAATCAACGGGTTCAACTTTATAGTAGTTCTGTAACATGAAGTTGTGATAATCGAGCACTTCGCCCAGTTTCGCCGCAAAACGCTCGCGATGAAACAGGTCACCCAAACGCAGCCCACGGCGTGAAACCTTATCTTCATAAGCGGGCCCAATACCGCGCCCAGTGGTACCAATCGCCTGTTTGCCACGCGCAATCTCACGCGCCTGATCCAGTGCAATGTGATACGGTAAAATCAAAGGACAGGCCGCGCTAATTTTAAGGCGTTCACGCACCGGCACGCCACGCGACTCAAGCATATTGATCTCTTTTAGCAGCGCTTCTGGTGAAACCACCACCCCGTTACCAATCAGACACTGCACTCCCTTGCGCAAAATGCCCGATGGAATCAGGTGCAAGACGGTCTTTTCACCATCGATCACCAGCGTGTGGCCCGCATTGTGTCCACCCTGAAATCGAACAACTGCCGCGACCTCTTCAGTCAGCAGGTCAACAATTTTACCCTTGCCTTCGTCACCCCATTGAGTGCCGATAACGATTACATTTTTGCCCATGATTTTCTCTTGCAACGAATTAATTGAACCCAGGGAAAAGGGGAAAGTTAACCGCCTGCCCTTCCCCTTTACCCTTTACCCTTTACCCTTTACCCTTTACCCTTTACCCTTAATCTCAACTACCTGCCATTGGCCATTCATCTCAACAATCTTGCGGTCACAACCGGTAGCGCTGATGTCATCTTGCTGCCCCGGCAGGAACTCAATCACACGCTCGCCCTCTTCACGCAAAGCCGCAATAAACGCCTGCAACGCAACACGCTGTTCACTGTTATCACTAGGGTAGGCAATGATTGCACTGGGTTTAGAGACGGCAGTATCGCTCAGCAGCATCAATGTTTTCAGGTCTGAGCTAAAGCCTGTCGCCGGTCGTGCACGCCCAAAGACACTGCCAATGTCATCATAACGACCACCACGTGCCACTTCCTGCCCGTGGCCCGGTACAAATGCGGCAAACACAATACCCGTCTGGTAACTATAACCACGCAGCTCTGCAAGATCAAAATGGAGCGAAAGTTCACCCATGCGCTGTCCAGCAAAATCAGCCACCTGCTGCAAGGTATCAATCGCCGTTAGTACTTCTTTACCCGCGCCACTTAACACTTCGCGCGCCTTCTTTAACACCTCGGCACCGCCATTCAAATCAACCAGTGCCAGCAACATGGCGCGCGCATCCGCATCATCGCAAACATCCGCTAGCAGTTCGCCAATCTCTGGCTTCGCTTTACGCTGTAGTGCATCAAACAACATCGCTTCCTGAACGCTGGTCAAATTAGCGCGACGCGCCAACGCACGAAAAATACCGACATGGCCAAGGTCAATATGAATCTCATCCAGCCCGGCAAGGCGCAATGTCTCCACCATCAGATGAATGATCTCAACATCACTCTCAATGCCAGCATGGCCATACAGTTCTGCACCGACCTGCAGCGGGCAACGGCCACGAGAAAAGCCGTCCTGACGAGTATGCAGCACAGCATCCAGGTAACAGAGACGCGTTGGCCCCTCGCGGTTAAGGCGATGGGCATCGATACGTGCTACCTGCGGTGTCATATCTGCATGCACACCGAGTAGACGACCACTTTTTTGGTCGATCAGTTTAAACGTTTCGAGTTCCAGCTCGGTACCAGCACCCACTAGTAGTGACTCAAGGTACTCCACCATCGGTGGAATCACATATTCGTAACCCCAACTGCTATAAAGATCCAGCAGTGAGCGACGTAAGCGCTCCAGGCGTTCGGCCTGTGGCGGCAGGAATTCATCAATCCCTTCGGGGAGTAACCAGCTATTTTTTTCTTTCGACACGTTATTGGCCATTGAGCACCATTAAGCACTCAGATATCAAATCAATTAAGGGAAAATGCCGCTGCTAAAACAGACGAACAAAGCGCATGCACAATTATAGCGCACCCAGCCGCTGGAAACTATTATCGAACAAGATAAAGCAGCAGCACACCCGACACCATACAAAGCAGCCCGCCAATGCGCAACGTACGATCACTCAGGCTCGCCATTGTCAGTAGAGACTCACGTAAGCCTTTGGGACTAATAAACGGCATGATGCCCTCAATCACCAACAGCAACGCGAGTGCTATCCACAGCTCCTGCCACATAATCTATATGAAATTCCGAAAACAGCTAATAATAAAGTCGAGAAGGGAAAAAAGCTGCCCGGCAGGTAGACCTGCCGGGCGGTAGCAATATTACTCTACGCCTTTAGAGTTTTTGAAGTATTTAAAGAAATCGTTATCTGGTTCTAACACCACAATATCGCTTTTATCTTTAAAGGAATTTCTATAGGCGTCCAGACTGCGGTAAAAAGAGTAGAATTCGCTGTCCTGGGTGTATGCAGCGGCATAGATTGCGGCGGCTTCACCATCACCTTCACCACGTAGTTGCTCTGCTTCACGAAACGCATCAGCGATAATAATGGTACGTTGACGATCAGCATCGGCGCGAATACGCTCCGCCGCTTCAGCACCTTTCGAACGCAGATCTTTTGCCACACGTGCACGCTCCGCTTCCATACGCTCACATCCTCAGAGAGATCAATACGTTTGATACGCACATCCACCACATCAATGCCAAAATCTTTTGCCTGTGCGGCCGCATTCGCGGTTAAAATCGTCATGATTTCAGCACGCTCACCCGACACCACCTCTTGAATGGTACGTTTACCAAACTCACCACGCAGACCATCTCGAATAATTTGAGAGAGACGCAGATTGGCCTGACGCTCATCGCCACTCATCGCGGTGTAGTCATCTGCAATTTTCCATTTCACAAATGAATCAACAATCACGTTTTTCTTTTCAGAGGTCAGATAACGCTCAGGCTCTGAGTCTAACGTCACAATACGGGCATCAAATTTACGTACGTTATTGACTAACGGAAGTTTAAAATAGATACCTGGCTCAAAATCTGTTTTAACGATTTCACCAAGACGAAACTTAATCGCCCGCTCACGCTCATCAACCGTAAATACACAGAACGAGCCAACCAACACGGTAATCATCAGCGCAACCACCACTGTCATTAATTTACCCTGATCCATTATCGTGTCTCCCTGCTACGCAGTGTTGATCTTGCACGTACTTGGTCGGCCATGCGATCTCTGGCACGATTTTCAACTGCTTGACGTGCCGCATCCGCTGCTTGTGATGTCTGTTGTATCATCGGTATGGCCGCTGTTGCTGGCGCCATCATACGGTCAAGCGGAAGATAGAGCAGATTACCACTGCCTTCAACATCCAGCATCACCTTGCTGGTATTATTTAATACCGTTTCCATTGCATCCAGATATAGTCGTTCACGTGTCACAACCGGTGCTTTTTCATACTCAGTCAGTACCTGCAAGAAACGACTGGTTTGACCTTCGGCCTCAGCAACTACCTTAGATTTATACGCAGTCGCCTCTTCAAACATCCGTGCGCCAGCACCACGTGCTTTTGGCAAGATGTCATTGGCATAAGCTTCTGCTTCGTTTTTCACTCGCTGCTCATCTTCTCGCGCTTTAACCGCATCACTGAAAGCCGCCTGCACTTGTTCTGGTGGCTGCGCATCCTGCATGTTCACACTGGTAACCTGCAGGCCGGAACCGTAACGATCCAGAATCGCCTGAATCAAAATTTCAGCGCTCTGCACCATCTCGCTACGCCCTTCGGTCAGAACGAAATCCATTTTGCTTTTACCGACGATTTCACGCACTGCACTTTCAGTCGCTTCACGCAAGTTAAAGAGGTAATCCTGTGCATCCTTAATACGGTACTGAATGGCAAAATTCACATCAACGATGTTCTCATCCTGCGTCAACATCATCGCTTCGTTCAACACGCTACGCTTCGCTGATCCACCGTCGATAGCAGAACGGTAACCAATCTCAACGTTGCGAATCTGCGATACATCGACAATTTCAACCGTCGAAATCGGCGCAGGCATATGCCAATGTGGGCCCGGTTGAGTGGTTTCACTATACGCACCAAAAATCAGCTCCACGCCACGCTTACCTTCATCAACAATATAAATACCGGTAAGACCCCACAGAAAGAGCGCACCGCCCACGACGACGCCGAGACCCTTGCTACCAAAGCCACCGCCAGAGGAAGAACCCTGACCTTCGCCATCGCCGCCACTGCCTTTACCTTTGCCGCCAAAGATACTGCTTACCTGATCCTGAAACTTCTTTACCACCTCATCAAGATCGGGAGGTCCCTGGTCCTTCTTCTTACCACCACCCCAAGGATCATTGTCCTTGGAGCCACCCGGTTCATTCCAAGCCATTATTTTTCCCCATCCACTTCGGTTTTATTTGAGTTCTTATCTAACATGATTCCAAGATTCTATGGGTAACACCAGATCCTCGCAAGGACTTATGCACTTCCGGTCAACTTTACAGCCATTTTAGGTACGATGGAACAGCCTACCTGCTTTTCCAGGAAATTCAGTAATTCTGGTGTGGCCATAATCACAACGGTAATCCCTTCATCATTCTCAGCGGCGCCCTCTTCCACTACCACATCCCATTCATATAACTGTGCACGCAGACGACCCGCATCAGGTGCAAGTAACAGTGTCTGCCGAATTAAACCGTCCTCTCCTCGCTGCAATACTCTGTCGAGCGGTGATAATAGAGCAACGCTAACATCCGACTCTCCCTCATGAGTTTGCTTCCGCTCAAGAAAATGCTGCGCCAGTACCTGCGTCAGCAACTCAACGCCCTCACCTGACTGCGCCGAAAGCCAGACACGACAAGGCCGACCTTCTTTATCAACATCAATCCGGGGTGCAACACCATCAATTTGATCAATCTTATTATAAACCTCTATTTGCGGAATATCACCCGCGCCGATTTCTTTTAATACCCGATTCACCTGTTCCATATAAGCATGACGTTCATCATCATGTGAATCAATCACATGCAGCAATAAGTTCGCCTCAACTGTCTCTTCTAAGGTGGCGCGAAATGCAGCGACCAAATCATGTGGCAGGTGACGAATAAACCCCACTGTATCCGCCAGAATCACCTGTCCCGCAGCGGGTAGTTC
>QIJH01000095.1 GCA_003232725.1 Chromatiaceae bacterium
TTTTCATTACCACCGTGTTGATTCGGTATCCAGTCGTCTTCTTCACGTGAATAATCGAGGTAGAGCATTGAGGCGACGGCATCAACACGTAGCCCATCGATATGAAATGCTTCAATCCAGAACAGGGCGTTGGCGATAAGGAAGTTTTTAACCTCGTTGCGGCCGTAGTTATAGATAAGTGTGCCCCAGTCGCGATGTTCGCCGCGACGTGGGTCTTCATGCTCATATAGCGCACTGCCATCAAAGCGTGCGAGGCCATGTTCATCTTTGGGAAAGTGGGCGGGTACCCAGTCGAGTAAAACTCCGATCCCATGAAGATGGCAGTGATCAACGAAATAGCGAAAATCATCGGCGGTACCAAAGCGTCTTGTTGGCGCAAAATAACCGGTGGTCTGATAGCCCCATGAGGCATCAAGGGGGTGTTCGGTGATCGGCATGAGTTCGATATGGGTAAAGCCGGTCTCTTTCACATAATCAACCAGGCGACGAGCAAGTTCCCGGTAGTTGAGAAACTGATTATCTTCAGCGCGCTGCCATGAACCAAGATGGCACTCATAGATCGACATCGGTGCGTGTAGCCAGTCGTACGCTTTACGTTGCGTGAGCCATTGTTCATCTTGCCATTGAAAGGAAGATTTCTCGCTAATCACCGATGCGGTGCGCGGGCGCATCTCCATTTGTTGTGCGTAGGGGTCTGTCTTGCTGAGTATCTCGCCACTGTCGCGATTGCGAATTTCAAATTTGTATAGTGCATTATTATCCACTCCGGGAATGAATAGTTCCCATATACCATTGCTACCACGCGACATCATTGGGTGGCGTCTGCCGTCCCAGCCATTAAAATCAGCAATGATGCTGACGCGCTCGGCACTGGGTGCCCATGTTGCAAAATGGACACCGTTGATGCCGTCAATCTCCTTTTTATGCGCACCGAGGATGTTGTAAATGTGAAAGTGACGCCCTTCTGCAAACAGGTGTAGATCATAATCACTGATCTGTGCGGCAAAACTGTATGGGTCGTAGTATTTGTGATGGTTGTTCTGTTGATCAATGCGATGTAGTAAATAGTGTTCAGGTAACGTATCAAACTTGCCATCGTAGATAAAAAAGTCGCTGGCTGGAATACGTGGTAATACGGCCTTAAAATCAGCGAGCCTTAATTCAAGTGTATCCGGTGAGTAAAATAGGATGTGTTTGTGGGGGTTACCAGGTAGTCGCCCCAGAACAGCGGCAGGATCGTGGTGTGTAGCATGAGCAATTCTATCCATATCAGACTGAAGTGTTTTGAGTAGGTCTGATTGCGTACGTTGACTGCCTGATTTGACTGACATCTAAAGCTATTTTCCTTCATTCAATACTTTAAGCATACACCATTTTTCTCTATTAAAAAGCGGTTGTCTGGTGTCGTATTTTACAATTATGCCTTTTTATGATGAGAATATACCTGTTATTTTGCTAATGGAGGTGTAGCTTGTTTATTTTTATTTAAACCATTTTAGTGCGTTTTTAGTGGTGTGAAAAAGGTATATACTAAAATGTAGTATCGTGAGCAAAAAGAGGATATGGATCGGATGAATGCAGAGCAATCACCACGTTTTATTAGTAACCTGACAAGAAATACACTGGCCTTAATTATGGCTGGTGGGCGCGGCTCACGTTTGCAAGACTTAACAACATGGCGTGCCAAGCCGGCGGTGCCATTTGGTGGTAAGTTTCGTATCATTGATTTTCCATTGTCTAACTGTATTAACTCTGGAATACGTCGTATTGGCGTGTTGACACAATATAAATCACATTCACTGAATTTACATATTCAACATGGTTGGGGGCACCTAAAGGGTGAGTTTGGTGAGTTTGTAGAGCTGTTACCAGCGCAGCAGCGTGTTGATGAGGCATCCTGGTATGCGGGGACTGCAGACGCTATCTACCAAAATATCGATATTATTCGAGATCATAACCCTGAATATGTGCTTATTCTGGCGGGCGATCATATCTATAAAATGGATTATGGTGCGATGCTGGCGAAACATGTTGAATCTGAGGCTGATCTTACCATTGGTTGTATTGAAGTTCCTCGAGAACAGGCATCAGACTTTGGAGTGATGGGTGTTAAAGAAGATATGCGCATTGAGACGTTTATCGAGAAACCCGTTGATCCAGCGCCAATGCCCGGTGATGAAGCGCATGCATTGTGCTCGATGGGGATTTACATTTTTAATAAAGACTTCCTGTTCGATAAGCTTATTAGTGATGCTGACAGAGTAGAATCAAGTCGTGATTTTGGTAAAGATATTATTCCAGATGCCATTAACCATTGTCGTGTGTTTGCTTATCCATTCAAAAACTCTGTCACGGGTGTGCAATCTTATTGGCGTGATGTGGGGACAGTTGATGCATTTTGGGCTGCCAATCAGGAATTGATCGGTGTGACGCCAGAGTTGAATTTGTATGATAGTAAATGGCCGATCTGGACTCATCAGGAGCAATTACCACCCGCAAAATTCATCTTTGATGATGATGAACGACGCGGTATGGCAGTGGATTCAATGGTTTCAGGTGGCTGTATTATCTCTGGCGCAGTGGTTCGTCATACATTGCTATTTTCTAATGTCACAGTTGATGACGGTAGTGAGATCAATTCATCAGTCATTCTACCGGATGTGAAGATTGGCAAGGGCTGTCGGATTTCACGAGCAGTGATCGATAAAGGATGTGTGATTCCTGATGGCATGGTGATTGGTGAAAATAAAGAGGAAGATCGCGCAAGAAATTTTCATCTCTCTGAAAATGGAATTGTACTGGTTACATCTGACATGCTAGGCCAGGAACTGCATCATGTCGGATAGTGTTGCGCGTAAAAAACCGTTGAACGTCGTACTATACTGGCATATGCATCAGCCAGATTACCGCGATCTTCGCAATGGTGAGTACCATCTTCCATGGACATATCTGCATACCATTAAAGATTATGTCGATATGGTGGCGCACCTTGAAAAGCGGGATGGTGCTAAGGCAGTGGTAAATTTCGCACCGATCCTGCTGGAACAGATTCAGGACTATTCACAGCAGTTGACGGATCATCGTGATACTGGAAAAGCACTGCGAGATCCTTTGTTGGCGGCGCTTGCAGGGCCAGTGTTACAGTTGGATGAAAATGGACGCTTAACCTTAGTTAAGGCTTGTCTGCGTGCAAATCGTCAGCGTTTGGTAGAACGTTTTTCCGCTTTTGTGACACTTGCTGAAATGGCTGAACTGGCAGTTAAAGAGCCGCAAAAACTGGCTTATTATTCTGAGCAGTTTTTTATTGATCTGCTGGTTTGGTATCACCTGAGCTGGATGGCTGAAACGGTTCGTAAAACTGATGAGCGTGTGCAGGCATTGATGAAGCAGGCTGCTCATTTCACCATGCGTGATCGTCAGATCTTGATTGATATTATTCATGAGTTGATCTCAGGGGTAATTGGGCGCTATAAAGCACTGGCTGAAACGGGCAAAATAGAATTGTCGATGACACCCTATGCACACCCGATTCTACCGCTGTTGATCGACCTGAAGTGTACCAAGCAAGCGATGCCGGGTACTGATTTACCTGAGTCCGCTCAATATCCCGGTGGCATGGCGAGGAGTCGTTGGCATATGGAGAAGGGGCTTGCCGTGTTTAAGGAGACCTTTGGTTTTATGCCGGCAGGCTGCTGGCCTTCCGAGGGTGCGATTAGTGCTGAAACCATTGAACTGATCGATGAGATGGGCTTGAAATGGTTAGCGAGCGGAGAGACGGTACTACGTAAGTCGCTGGAAAAATCAGCCTCAGATGAGCATCTTGTTGAAGATAACGAATGCATCCATAAGGCCTATCAATATAAAGACAATGGTGTCACCTGTTTCTTTCGTGATGATGGGCTTTCAGATCTTATCGGTTTTAAATATTCAGACTGGCATGCAGATGATGCTGTTGCAAATCTTATCCATCATCTGGAAAATATCGCTGACGCTTGTGCTGATAAGAAGGATCGACTGGTCTCTATTATTCTTGATGGTGAAAATGCCTGGGAATATTACCCAGAAAATGGCTACCACTTTCTTTCTGCACTGTATGAAAAGCTGGTGGTGCATGAAGGAATTAAGTTGACCACCTATAGTGAATTCCTCTCATCGCCAAAAAAGCGAACGCGGGTTAACGAGGTGGTGGCGGGTAGCTGGGTTTACGGCACGCTTTCAACCTGGATTGGCGAGGCAGATAAAAATCGTGCGTGGGATATGCTGGTCGATGCTAAGCATGCTTATGACGATGCAGTGCAGGGCGGGGAATTAGATGAGCAACAGCTGCAGCGTGCGACGATACAGTTAGCCACCTGTGAAAGTTCTGATTGGTTTTGGTGGGTGGGTGAGTATAACTCAGCTGAATCTGTTGCTGCATTTGATGAGCAGTTTCGAATGCACCTCGGTAATTTATACCAAATATTAGAGGCTAGCCCGCCAGACTATCTGGCCAGGGCGTTCTCGTTTGGTAGTGGTGCCCCTGCGATGGGTGGTGTGATGTTGCCAGGCCAGCAGCAGTAGGGCTGCATGATAGAGCATCAGGAGCTACCCCGCGATGTAGCGGATATCTTTAGGCAACGTAGTGCAGGTATGTTGCTTCATCCCACCTCACTGCCCGGGCCGTTGTTGAGTGGTGATATCGGGCATAGCGCCTACCGGTTTATTGAGTTTTTAAATGGCATTGGCATTAAGGTGTGGCAAATGTTACCGCTGGGGCCAACGCATGATGACCGCTCACCTTATCAATGTCTCTCTGCACATGCTGCAAATCCTGAGCTCATTAGCCTTGACTGGCTGGTTGATCGCCAATGGTTGGAGATGGTCTCTATTGAGGCCTCACTCGATGATAAAAGCTACCGTGGCACCTGCTTGCGGCAGGCTAAAGCTAATTTTTATCAACAGGAATGTGAGGGATGGTTTGCACAATTAGAGATCTTTAAAAAGGAGCATGTGGCATGGCTTGAAGACTATGCCCTTTATGTTGCGTTAAAAAAAAAATATCGGGGGGCGGCCTGGTTTGCATGGCCGGAGAAGTTAGCACAGCGCGATATGACTGCGATGAGCGAAAGCGTAGCGCAATTGTCCGGTGAGATTGAACAGGTTATTTTTGAGCAGTTTATTTTCTTTACCCAATGGCATGAACTGCACGGATATGCTGCGCGCCATGATGTAAAGCTATTTGGTGATATGCCCATCTTTGTTGCGCATGACAGCGCGGATGTTTGGGCAAATCGACAAAATTTCCTGATGGACAAAAATGGTGTGATGCCCTTTGTGGCGGGAGTGCCGCCCGATGCATTTTCAGAAACTGGACAGCGCTGGGGAAACCCGCTATATGACTGGGAATGTATGGCATCGGATAGCTTTGAGTGGTGGAAAGGGCGTTTTGCCACTCAATTAACGCTGTTTGATCTGATTCGTATCGATCACTTTCGCGGGCTTGAGGCGTGCTGGATGGTCCCGGCAGATGAAGGTACTGCGATCAATGGCTATTGGCAGAAGACGCCAGGCGATCAATTATTAGCTGCGCTATTTGAGAGTTTCCCATATCTGCCGCTAGTAGCCGAAGACCTTGGGGTGATCACTGATGAGGTAATTGCGCTTAAAAATGGTTATTCGTTGCCTGGAATGAAGGTGTTGCAGTTTGCTTTTGATGGTAATAATGACAACCCGCATCTGCCACATCATCAGCTGGATAATGATCTGGTTTATACCGGCACCCATGATAATGACACAACGTTGGGTTGGGCGTGCGATGAAAACAATTATAATAGAAAATTTTTTGAGCAATATGCTGATTGTGATGGCACATCAGTAGAAGAGAAAGTACACGTAATGTTGCGTCTGGCAATGGCATCACCCTCATGTCTTGCGGTGATTCCGATGCAGGATCTCTTGATGCTAGGTTCAGAAGCAAGAATGAATGTACCTGGGACAGTCGGTGATAATTGGCGGTGGCGTTTTGGTCGACAGCATAAAGTGCTATATAGAATCGAATCAAAGGTAAGGTATGGCTAAGGTAAAGAAAACAGAACGGGTTAAAAAAGGGCATTGTGGCGCTAACGTTCCACCCCCACCTAAACCCGCACCTGATAGTGAATCATTAGCCCTGGACTTCCAGCGCTATCTTTCCAATCACCTTGGTCGTTCGTTGGGTTGTGTACCGTATTATCTCTATGAAGCGATCTCTTTTACCATTCGTGATCGTGTGATGGTGGAGTGGCAGGAGACCATGCGTCAACGTGAAATACCTGGGCGTAAAAAAGCCTACTACCTGTCGTTGGAATTTTTGATGGGGCGATCACTCGGCAACCATATCCTTAATCTAGGGCTGGAACGTGAGTCTGAAAAGGCGATGAACAAGTTTGCACTGGAGATGGAAGAGATTACGAGTGCAGAGATTGATGCTGGCCTTGGTAATGGTGGCCTGGGCCGTTTGGCTGCCTGTTTTATGGATAGCTGCGCTACTTTAAAGCTGCCGGTGGTCGGCTATGGTATCCGTTATGAGTATGGGATGTTTCGCCAGGAAATTGATAATGGCTATCAAATCGAAAAGCCAGATCATTGGCTGCGTGATGGCAACCCATGGGAGATAGAGCGTCCTGAATTTACCCAGCAGATTAAATTCGGTGGGCGTGTTGAATATATGACGGATAAAGAGGGTAGCAAGCATTGTGTGTGGGTTGACACCAATGATGTACTAGCGATTCCATATGATGTGCCTGTTTCCGGTTATAAAAACAGCACTGTTAATACGCTGCGATTGTGGTCTGCCAGTGCCACAAGTGCCTTTAGCCTGGAAGAGTTTAATGCCGGTAGTTATTCCGAGGCTGTTGAAGCGAAGAATGATGCTGAACATATTACGATGGTACTGTACCCCAACGATGCCAGTGAAAGTGGTAAAGCACTGCGTCTGAAACAGCAATATTTTCTTGCCTCATCAAGTCTTCAAGATGTTCTACGCCAGTGGGAAATTAACGAGGGTTACCGCTATAGCAAGTTTGCTGAACAGAATGTCTTTCAAATGAATGATACTCATCCCACCATTGCAGTGGCTGAGTTGATGCGACTACTGATGGATGAAAAAGGGATGCAATGGGATGAGGCATGGCAGATCACCACTCAAACGATGGCTTACACCAACCATACTTTGTTGCCGGAAGCTTTAGAAAAGTGGCCCGTTCATCTCTTTGAAAGCCTGTTGCCTCGTCTATTGCAGATTATCTATGAGATCAATGCGCGTTTTCTTAAGCTGGTTGCGAGGCAATGGCCGGGAGATACCGCACGCCAAATTCGTATGTCGATCATTGAAGAAGGTGATGTTAAGCAGGTGCGTATGGCATATCTCGCAATCGTAGGCAGTTTCTCTGTTAATGGTGTTGCGGCACTGCATTCACATTTGCTGGTTAAAGGGCTCTTTAAAGATTTTTATGAGTTATGGCCGAAGCGATTTAATAACAAGACGAATGGCGTGACACCGCGACGTTGGGTGGCACACGCTAATCCGGCAATGAGTCAATTGATTGATCAAAAGATTGGTAACCAGTGGCGGCATGATTTTTCGTTAGTGAATAAGCTCAAGGCGCATAACAGTGATAAGACCTTTGCGCAGGATTGGCATGCGGTTAAGAGCGCCAATAAGCAGCGCCTTGCTGAGCTGGTAAAAGAGGAGTGTGGTGTCGATTTTAAAGTTAATGCGATGTTTGATGTGCAGGTTAAACGTATTCATGAATATAAGCGCCAGTTACTCAACTTGCTGCATGTGATACATCTTTATGACCGTATTAAACGAGGTGATACGGATGGCTGGACGAACCGTAATGTGTTGATTGGTGGCAAGGCTGCACCTGGCTATTATATGGCGAAAATGATCATCAAGCTGATCAATAATGTCGCTGAGGTGATCAACAATGACCCGCAGGTGGGTGATCGTTTGAAACTCGCTTTTATTCCTAATTACGGGGTCTCCAAGATGGAGATTATTTGTCCTGGTACCGATCTCTCAGAACAGATATCGACTGCCGGTAAAGAGGCTTCAGGCACCGGCAATATGAAGTTTATGATGAATGGTGCTGTGACGATTGGTACGTATGATGGTGCCAATATTGAAATCCTCGAGGCGGTAGGCGAAGAAAATTTCTTTCTGTTTGGTCTGCGCGCAGATGAGGTTGATGAGATGCGGGATCACTATCAACCTTCTGCGCTGGTTGAAGCGGATGAAGACCTTAAGCGTGTGATGCACTTATTGCAGTGTGGTCACTTTAATGCGGTTGAACCTCATATCTTTGATGCAGTGATTGGCTCATTATTGAACCCGCATGACCCATGGCTGACATTGGCTGATTTCAGGGGTTATCTCGATGCTCAGGAACTGGCATCTACGGCCTACCGAGATAGCGATCATTGGTTGAAAATGAGCGTTAATAACACCGCATGCAGTGGGCATTTTTCGACCGACAGAACGATTGGTGAATATAATGAAGAGATCTGGCAGTTAAAGCAGGGCTAGGAGCCTGTCGGGCTTAGGTGATTGTCGTGAAGGAAAGACATTTTGGGCATTGCCATTAAGTTAAGGACTCTCGTTCCTCACGCTCCTGCGCGACCGTATGAAGTGCCTGTGGTATGGGAATGCATATTTGTGCCAGTATTATACGGTGGTATGGATTCCCACGCAGAGCATGGGAACCAGAGTAATGCTTAACTTAATGACAGTGAGGGGGGCATGCAAAGTCCATTTTTTTGATCGTTTGAGGCGAATATTGAGCATATTTAACGAAAAGGATCGGAGAAATGGGCCAAAATGGTTTTTCACAGCAGATTCATCCTGAGTCCGGCAGGCTCCTGGATTACTTTTTTTCCTTGAATGGGCTGTATAAATGCCTATGTGATAATGTCTGGCTGATCACGTCCGCAGCGTATTTTTAGTTCAGCCAGGTCAACCGCGATGGTGATCATATCGGCCAGCGCTATCTGTGTTTCAAGATCATGAAGAGCTGGATTAGCCTCGTAACATTCAAGGTAAACACGCAAGGTTGCACCTTCTGTACCGGTACCTGACAGGCGAAAGACGATACGTGATTCATCATCAAATATAATTCGAATGCCCTGATGGTTGGTCACGCTATGATCGACAGGGTCGATATAGCTGAAATCATCACTGACACTGACAGTATGGCCATTCAGGGTTTCGCCCTTTAATGTTTTGACGCGTTTGCGTAGTCCGTCCATTAGCTGCTCGGCAGTGTCGCTGGCTAACCCTTCATAATCATGGCGAGAATAATAGTGACGACCAAACTCTGCCCAATGTGCACGGGTGATCGCTTCGACCGACTGCTGTTTGACCGTGACCAGGTTTAACCAGAACAGTACGGCCCAGATACCATCTTTTTCTCTGATATGATCAGAACCGCCGCCGAAGCTCTCTTCTCCACAGAGTGTGATGCGTTGATCATCCAGCAGGTTACCAAAGTATTTCCAGCCAGTGGGTGTTTCATAGCATTCAATATTTAATTTGGCAGCGACTTTATCAACCGCGCGGCTGGTGGGCAGGGAGCGTGCCACACCGCTTAGCCCCTGTTTGTAGCCTGAGAGTAGATGTGCGTTTGCGCTCATAATCGCGAGACAATCACTTGGGTTTACGAAAAAATTTTGCCCAAGTAGCATATAGCGGTCACCATCACCATCCGAGGCGGCACCAAGGTCGGGAGATTGTTCACCTTGATAGAGGCGTTCTACCAGCTCCTTTGCGTAAATAAGGTTGGGATCCGGATGACCACCACCAAAGTCCTCTTGTGGGATTGCATTGATGATTGAATCATTTGAAGCACCCAGACGTCGTTGAAAAATCTCGCTGGCATAGGGCCCCGTGATGGCATGCATGGCATCAAAGCAGATGTTGAGCGTACCGGCACCAAGTAGTGCCTTCATCTTGTCAAAATCAAAGATCTCTTCCATCAGCTCGGCGTAGTCAGAAACGGGATCAATAATTTCAATCAATGTATCACCCCGTTGAAATTGTCCCGGAGCGGCTAATGAAATGTCATCAATCTCAGCGATATTGTATTGGTTGATATGCTGGCTATTGGCGTAGACCTGGTTTGTGAATTTTGTCTCGGCAGGGCCGCCATTAGCACTATTGAACTTGATACCAAAGTCACCTTTGGGGCCACCTGGGTTATGGCTGGCAGAGAGAATAATACCGCCTGCGGCACCATTTTTTCGTATTAAATGGGAAACGGCAGGCGTTGAGAGTAGACCATTGGCACCGACTTTAATATGACTCACACCGTGGGCAACGGCCATTTTTAGAATCGTCTGAATCGCATTGGTGTTGTAGTAGCGCCCATCACCACCAAGAATAAGCATGTTCCCTTTTAATTCAGTGGCAACATTGAATATCGCTTGTACGAAATTTTCCAGGTAATGCACTGTTTGGAAAACAGTAACCTTTTTACGCAGCCCGGAGGTGCCCGGCTTTTGGTCGTTGAAAGGAGTTGATGTGATTTTTTGAATATTCATTTTTAGTGCACTATCGCTTTATTATGATGACGTCAAACAACTATGAGATTACCACTTTGCTCTTTGGAAGGCGAGCCAGACAGGAGGGCGTGTCTGAGTAAAATAGGAGGGGAATCCATTTGAGATGGTGATTAAAAATGACCTGAATTCAAGTCATAAGTTGTAGTAGCTCAGACCGGATCTGACAGTTACCCGTTTTTCAAGGTGCCTGTTAGTTTAGATTTGAGCTAAATTCTTATCTGCCCAAATC
>QIJH01000175.1 GCA_003232725.1 Chromatiaceae bacterium
ATCAAAAGTTGCAATCTGCTACCCAACGCCTCTCCATTGTGGTCCCGATCACCCTGCTGTTAGTGATTGGTTTGCTTATTATGGCATTAGGTTCGTTTAAGGATGCCGCGATTATTTTTTCCGGCGTACCGTTGGCGCTGACCGGAGGAATCGTGGCCTTGTTATTACGAGATATCCCTTTCTCAATTTCAGCCGCCGTCGGTTTTATTGCGCTATCGGGTATTGCGGTGCTGAATGGTTTAGTGATGGTCTCTTTTATCAAAGACCTGCGTGTTCAAGGCCAGGCGCTTAACGAAGCCATTATTGAAGGTGCCTTAACGCGCTTGCGCCCGGTGTTAATGACCGCGTTAGTGGCCGCACTGGGTTTTGTGCCGATGGCGCTTAATTGGTTCGGAAGTACAACGTCCGCTCGCGACGGTGGTCATTGGCGGGATTATCTCTTCGACTTTATTGACCTTAGTGGTGTTGCCTGCATTGTATCGATTGGTGCATGGGCGTGAAGCTCGAGTATCACCATGATTGAAATGAAACATCCACATGCGCTGCCGCATTTACGCCGCCTTGCTCTGGCTGCACAAGGTTTACGGCAGGCTCAACCCTATGGGTGTGGTTTGGCGGGAGCACGTAAAGCGATTAACCACCTGGGTTATGTGCAGATCGATACCATATCAGTGGTGGAACGAGCACACCACCATGTATTTCACGCGAGAGTGCCTAAGTTCAAGCCAGCCATGACCAACCAAATGTTACTCAATGGAGATATTTTTGAGTATTGGACGCACGCGGCTGCTTTTTTACCCATCGCCGATTTTCGCTTCTCCTTACCCTATAAACACGCCATTAAAAACGGCCAAATCCATTGGTATAAAACCCGTGATAAGAAACTTATGGGAGAACTGTTGGCACGCATACGTACAGATGGCCCGATACGATCCAGAGATCTGGAGACTAACGCCAAAAAACGTGCGGGCTGGTGGGACTGTAAGCCAGCCAAAAAAGCACTCGAACAGATGTATATTGAAGGCGACCTAATGGTTAGCAACCGCGAAAATTTTCAAAAAACATATGATCTAACCGAGCGGGTATTGCCATCTCACATCAATTCACAAATGCCCAACATGGAAACATTTGCGGCGCACATTATCGACCAACAGTTACGCTGCCATGGCTTTGCTTCACTCAAAGGGCTCACCTACCAACGCCGAAATGCGGCACTACGCAAGACAGTGAAAGCTCTGGTAAACGAAAGATTGGCACAGCACACTTTAGAGCAACTACAACTCAGCAGTGGCGAAGTATTTATATTGGAAACGGGTGCGCTCGAACGCCCGCTTCCCCCGTTAAACAATCGCATGTTGATTCTTTCACCATTCGACAATAGTGTTATTCAGCGTGATCGACTCAAAGCACTGTTTCAATATGACTATAAGCTAGAGTGCTATCTGCCCGAAGCCAAACGTCAATACGGCTACTTTAGCCTACCGCTACTTTACCGTGATCAATTTATTGGGCGGATGAATTGTAAAGCTCATCGGAAAACCGGCCATTTGGAGATCAAATTACTCCATTTAGAACAACACAGTTTTGATGAAGATTTAGTCATTACTGCATTTGTAGATGCCATCACAGCATTTTGTCATTTTCAACAATGTGACGCAGTCTCTTTGACTAAAGCACAGCCAAAACATCTCACCCAACGTTTGCGCAATGCACTAAAAATTGAAGAAGTGCTGTAACTACTCAGCGAGTCGTCAAAATTAACAGTGGCTGCTCAGATCGCGCATGAAATCTGCCAGTTTCTTTATGCCCTCAGGTGCAAGGCGAAAAATGTGAGTTTACACGTGTAAATGATCATTTTTTAACGCTGAACTGGTGGATTTCATAGGTTAGCTGACTAGTTACGAAGTGCTTTTATAAAATAATCAACGCAGACAACAAGCCAATTAATCCACCAAACACCCCACCCCAGATCACCAGCCAACCGAGGTGCTGTTTGATCATCTGCTGTACCATCTCTTTTACCAGTTGTGGTGTCAATTCATCCAGCCGTGCGTCGATGATCTCGGCCACCTTGGCACGAATATCGGCCATCATTTCAGGTTGATCGATCTCTTCCTGTAACAGCTTATTAAACGATTCTTTTTCAGTAATCTCGATCACCGACACTTTCATACCGTTGATAAAGGGTTCTTTCAGCGGGGTTAACGCCTCTACCCCACCCAGCATGCCCAACATGCCGCCAAACGACGATTGCATGATGACCTCAACCAATTTATCAAATGCGGGAGACATATCGATCTTCTCAATCACTGGCGCGAGCTTCAGTGAAGAGTTAGTAGCGCCGCCGCTGACAAAGCGGTCAATATTTTCCTGGGTAAAAAACTGCTCCATCATCATCGTTTTGATGGCCGATTTAAACGCTTCAAAACGCGCCGGAATCACTCCAGAGCCAACCAGTCCCGGTACCTTTTCGAATAGCATGTGAACAGCCAACCAGTTGGTTAACGCACCAGACAGAGCAAACAGGCCAATCATCATAATCAGGTCATTCTGCCACTCCCATCCCAAACCAAACACAGCGGCTGCAATGAGATTGGTTAATACACTTTTGTTCATTGATTAATGTCTCTTTGTTAGCTATTACGCTGAGGGGAGCATTGTACAGCCAAGCCTGCCACTGGAGGGATTAATTCATCGTAAAACAGCGACGAGAAGATCATCAAAATAGTCTTGCTAAAGATAATAATGCTCTGATAACGTAACCGTTAACTTTGCTATGCCAAACACATATCGCGTGACTATCAACAAAAACTTTGATTTGAATGGTGAGACAGGAAACAGCTGAACATTTGAAGCGGACAGAGCGCAACCAGCATCTCTTTCTCTACACTAATTATAGATATAAAACGATGAATATTAAGGACTAACTAGAAATGGCTCCCCGAGGCGGACTCGAACCACCGACCAATTGATTAACAGTCAACTGCTCTACCAACTGAGCTATCGGCTGAGGCGCTATAGTACTCATGCACACCCCGTTGGTCAATAGTATCTCGAAATATTCTCAGCTTATCAATATAATAGACCGTAAATCCACCACCCCAATGCCCTTCCTAATAGCCATGAACGATAAGAAAAAAGAGTTTATTGATAAAAAGGACCTCGATCTGTTTCACCAAAGTGTTGCGGGTGCTCGCCCGCTGAAGCCGCAAAACAGCGTTCAACACCCGGCACCCCATCCACAACCATCGATAAAACGTAAACAACAGCCGCAAAATGAAGGTTTATCAACAGAGAATTTGCTCTCAGATGAATATCTGGCAGAAGAAGTTGGCACAGCCGATGAGCTGTTTTTCAGCCGCCCAGGGTTGCAACACCGTGTGATAAAAAAACTGCGGCGCGGTCAATTTAACTGTCGCGCAGTACTTGACCTTCACGGCATGGTCGTCGACGAGGCTCGCCAGGCGTTAATTGAATTCATCACTGAAGCCAGATTACACAACGCACGCTATGTTTGTATTGTGCATGGTAAGGGACATGGTTCAAGTAGCCGACTACCAATACTTAAAAACCGCGTCAACAACTGGCTCAGACAAATGGACGAGGTACTTGCCTTCTGCTCAGCACAACCCCGAGACGGCGGTAGCGGGGCGCTATACCTGCTGTTGAAACGCAATAGTCGCGACTAACTTTCAGCGCCAGACTTCAGCGCCAACTGCCGCCCCTTTTCACGCCGCTGCGCATCCCGTTCACTATCCCAGCCATCATCGTTTCCTGGCCAACCCTGCGTATGGCGTAACACCAGTTCACCCAGGGCGCGGATGTGGTCATCACGCTCATTCAATGCCGGGATATAAAAGAATTCATCGCCCCCAGAACCAATAAACACTTCACGATTTTCAAGGTCGAGCTCTTCGAGCGTCTCAACACAATCAGCAGAAAAGCCTGGCGAGATCACATCAACACGCTTCACCCCCTCTTTTGCCCACGCTTTAAGCGTCTTATCAGTATAAGGTTGCAACCACTCTTCACGTCCGAAGCGTGATTGAAAACTGACAAACCACTCTTCATCCGCCATTTCAAGCCGTTCGGCAATCAAACGCGCCGTCTTCTGACATTGGCAATAGTAAGGGTCACCTGCCAACAAGGTCCGCTTAGGCATGCCGTGAAATGACATCAACAAACGCCCTTCCCGGCCATGACGCTTCCAGTGTTCGCGAACCGAATTTGCCAGCGCGCCGATGTAAGCAGCATCATCATGATAGTGATTAATCATGCGCATCTCAGGGATCTTGCGCCATTTTTTAAACACATCAGCAACGGCATCAAAGGTAGAGGCCGTGGTGGCTGCTGAATATTGCGGATACAGTGGAAATACCAATACCCGTTGCACATTGGCCTCACGTAATTTTTCCAACGCAGATTCGATAGAAGGGTTGCCATAGCGCATACCAAGCGCGCTCACCACTGGCCCAGGATATTGGTCATTGAAATAGGCCTGCAGCGCAGCGGCCTGCTTCTGCGCTGTTAATAACAGCGGCGATCCTTCGTTATCCCAGATACGCAGATAGTTCTTGGCCGAGCGCTTTGGGCGAAAAGGCAACACCAGGCCTTTTAGCATTAGCCACCATGCCAAACGGGGGATTTCAACCACACGAGGGTCCCATAAAAATTCACCAAGGTACTTGCGCAGCGCTTCACTTGTCGGCGCATCCGGCGTCCCTAAATTGGTAATCAGAATCCCAGTCGGGCTCTCTTTACCATGCGTATACAACTTCTCCCCTTTCTCCATCACCATTCCAAAAATAATACCTGTTTTAATATGAGACCTTTGCACGAGTCTATTTTCCGCTCCAGCTGCTTTATAAATGATCTCAAATACTCATTTACTTCGTGTAAATTCCGTTTTTCGATCATTTATGCCTTGCTGGAGCGAAAACTAGTTCTCGAGCAAAGGTCTCAATATATTTTAATAACAAAGCGTGCAAGCGTCACCATGCACGCATAGTATATACGCCTAAAAAAACAACGTAAATATACTGCAGTATGCCACTCTTTAAAAAAGCTTGCTGTTAACAATAACCTACTCAAGAGCTAAATATCACCCATCAAGATCGATATTTAAAAAAATTTGCCTCGCGTAACGCCATCAGAATATGATGGCATAGAAGAAGTAGCCGCTATATATACCCGTAGCGATTGAGGTTTAGGTCTAATTGCACGCCCTATTTGCCTCTTGGCTGTGTTGAAATTTCTTGCAATAGAGCGACTATTACGCGTCATTTCGCCTTGCCATGAGGCAAATACGATGCACACTTAAACCTGAATCCCAAACGTTACGGGTATATTGCTTGAGACACCAATAAAGTCAATAAACAGCTAGAAACATAAACAGGAAGTTTAAAAAGATGTCGATCGATCTATCTCAACTTGCATTACCATCCGTTTCACCAGAGGGGCTTAAAGTCCTCGATATCATTGCCAGTCCAGAGCCAGATATCAAGTTACTGGAGAAAACGATCCTGAGTGATCCGACCCTGGCAAGCACTTTGATTAAGTACGCTAATTCACCGCTCTACCGACGTGCCAATCAGACCTCAAATGTACCGGCGGCAATCCGTATCCTGGGACTAAAAAGCATCCGCAGCGCCGTTGCCATGGCCACCATGCGCGCCATGACGGAACCTGAAACAGCGATATCACGTTCCATTCTCAACCACAATATTGATATAGCCCTTCTCAGCAAATTAATTGCTCGAAAAACTCATCCGGAACTGGCGGATGATCTGGAATTCCTCGGCCTGATTCATGATATGGGCATGTTGATTCTGAATCAGAGTTTTCCTGATGAGTACCAGGCACTCTACACTCGCTCAATCGATGACAGGATTTCGATCACGACATTGGAAGAGGAGCAATTTGAGCTCACCCACGACATCATCATGGCCGCTGTTGCTGAGCGCTTCAGACTACCTGAGCCTTATGTTGATACGCTCGCTAATTTTCACATTCATAAACCCACCACCAGTCTGGAACAACGTACCGGTCACTATTACTGCATTCTCGATCTCGCCCACCATCTATGGCCGGTAGTAATCGGTGAAGATGAATGTATTAGCGAAACAATCGTCGATTCACAAGATAAACTTACTATTTTACTCGATCTCAATGAGAGCCAGCTACAGGAGATCATCGAAGAGGCGCGTACAAAAAAACAGCTAGTAGATTAGAGAGATGCAAAAAACAGGTATTTAACCCAACGTCGCTCAACAGCACAGCCCGATATAAGTAAAGGCGACTATGCCGCGCCATCCATTTTGGTCTAGAATTGGCTCCTTTGTCGAGTAGATCTCGGCTTAATCAGGGCAAACAGACAGAACTCGACACGTGAACAATAAAAATATCACAAGCGACAATCGCACCATTGGTGACATACCATCCTGCCCGGTCGCACCCGATGCGCTGCGTAGCATCCCTCGACAACAGACCAATCCTGAGCGCTGGCAAGGCGAACAATGGCAGATATTTGTTGACGCCCTTGAGCAAGCAGGGGTAGATGTTCGCCTCGCTCAGCATCACACTGGCACCTATGTCACTGATGCAGGCGGCCTCGCCTACGGCAAGCCACATGGCGTCGTGATCGCGCAAAGTGCCGGCCAGATTTCAACCCTGATGCAACTCGCACAACAGCATCAGGTCCCGGTCACCACTCGCGGTGGCGGCCTTACCACCGAAGGTGAATCGGTTGCCTTTGGCGGCATACTGCTCGACATGACCGGTATGAGCCGTGTACAGCACATCGATAAAAAAGCGCTGACAGTGCGCACTGAGGGCGGAATCTTCTGGCATCTACTTGCTGAAGCGCTGCGTCGAGAAGGGTTAGACTATCAATCAGCACCATTAAACCTGACCTCATCTGTCGGCGGCACCCTTGGCGTCGGCGGGATCGATGTCAACTCAGCAAAACGAGGCTGCAGTGCCGACCAGGCGCTGGCGCTACAGGTGGTCACTCCCACCGGTGAAATCGTTGAATGTTCAGATGAAGAAAATGCAGCACTATTTCAACGCGTGATCCTTGGCTACGGTCAGTTTGGCATCATCACTGAAGCAACACTGCGTGTGCGTCCATACACCCCGCTCCGTATGCATTACTTCTACTACACTTCACTGCGGGATGCGGTGGAAGATCTGATGCACATCGACAGGACACAGACCTGCGATTACAGCGGTATCCTGACCATGATGGATAAGGCAATCACGCTACTGGTCGCCTTTGATAGTGATGAGCGCGAAGCACTGTTTCTTACTCACCATCGTAAAACACTGCGTGGCTACGGTGAACTGCCGTTTGCGATCCGTACCGCCACCTATTACGCGCTGCGACCATGGCGCCTCAAAGAGGCCCTATATCTCTACCAACGCAAACGCGAACTCTTTCCAGATCTACAACCCGCACATCATATGCAAGGCGGACAGATGCTCGATCGCAGCGTGGTCTTTTCTCGTGCAGTATGGAAACACTGGGGTGGACGCCAGATGGTGATCCCGGACATTGCCAGCAGCGTTGATAAATTTGTCGAATCCGTTGAACGCGGCAATGAGGTGTGCAAGAGATATTTCCCACACTACACGCTCTATTGTGTCGGGATTAAACTGCGCGCGGAACACAAAGCACACTATGAACTTTCCTGCATTCCACCCGATGCCGAAGGGTGGGCCTACGGCTGTGAATTTGAACCGATGGTTGGCGATAACAGCTATAGCCGGGATCAACTGCAATCTTTTAAAAATGAGATCTATGACATTGGCGTAGACCTTGGCACCAGCTACTACCGCTTTGGCGGGATGATGAAAGGGTATATCAGGCGTGCGCTCGGTGATGAGGTAGTCGAAAAACATCTCGCGCTGAAACGCGAGGCAGATCCAGCAATGATCCTTAACCGTAACGTCATTTTCTAATGTCATATTTCAACTGTCATGGTTGTAGCCTCTGCCTGCTTTCCTGTCCCATGTGGCAACAGCAACGAGATGTACAATATAGCCCTCAAGGGCTCTTCAAAGCACTGCAACACAATGCCTCGCATGATGACATTGCGCCCGCGCTCTTTAGTTGCCTGCTGTGCGGTACATGCGACATCCTCTGCCCTGAAAATATTGATATTACTGAAACCATTAAGACACTAAGAAAAGAGGCCTTTGCTCATGGTATTGAAGCAGAACTCAACAAAAAAATAGTGTCGCTGCTCGCACAGCCATCATCAGAGCTAAAAATAGAAGAGAACACCATCATCCTTCCCGGAAAGGCACTACGTACGAAACCAATGAGACTCACAAAGATCCAGTCACTGCTCTCAAGCGTGGCAGATACCGCGCTATCACTTGATGATGGGGATGACATTGCACTCGCCCTTGAGACTGGCATCGAAATTTCAGAACACCGTCTACATAACTTTCTTGAACCGCTACGAGCAGCCAAGCGACTTTATGTTAGTAACGGTCACCTACTCAAATCACTACGCCAATGGTTACCCGCAAGCGAACTGCTGGCACTTGGCCATAGCCTGAGCCTGCTAAGTGAACTGACAAAAGAATTGAATCATAATGATCTCTACCTCATTGAGGCACGTTCATTTCATCTCGATCATAAACAGAAAATCACGCACTATGACCAATTACGACATCAACAAGGTTGCCACATGAACCTTGACTTGCAGCGTAATGCTATTCCGATTGCGGCAGGTGGCCTTAACGCCATAAAACCAATGCTCGACAGCAAAGAACAAGCACGCTGGATACTCAGCGGCCATAATATACAGCGTATTATTGTTGAATGCGCTGAAGATGAAGTGGTGATGTCACAAGTCAGTGACCTGCCTATTCTTCATATTGCCGATTTAATGGAAGCTTAAA